>NZ_JAMQPV010000001.1:2462500-2762500 GCF_026151395.1 Leptospira limi | reverse complement strand
CCGTTAGATGTTCGTCAGCCAAAAGATAGAAAAATTCATGAAATGGTTCGAGCTATGGGAGTTCGGAGTGATGTAGGTGATGGAAATGACACTCTAGGAATTTATAATAAAGTGTCTGATACAGTAAAAGAAATGAGGAATGGAAAAGGGCCTTTTTTCTGGGAATTTTATACTTATCGTCATCTTGAACATTGTGGTCCTAATTGGGATGATAATTTAGGTTATAGATCTGAAGTAGAAGTAAAAGAATGGTTGGGCAAAGATCCTTTAGTTAAATTAAAAAATGATTTAATATCAAATGGTGTGACTGAACAAACAATTAACGAGATCAAATTGAAGTTAGTGGCAGAAATCAATGTTGCCTTTGATTTTGCTGAGAACTCCGAGTTTCCGACTATGGAAGAATCTTACAAATCGGAGTACAAATAAATATGAAAAGATCTATCCCTTTTTCAAAAGCTATCAATGAAGCAATCCATATTGCGATGGAAAAAAGTAAATCTGTCATTTGTTTTGGTTTAGGTGCAAATGATCCTAAAAGAATTTTTGGAACTACTGAAGGTCTTGTAGAAAAATTTGGTGAATCCAGAGTTTTTGATATGCCCACCTCGGAAAATGGAATGACCGGAGTAGGAGTAGGTGCGTCCTTAAATGGGATTCGTCCGATTATGATTCACCAAAGATTAGATTTTTTTCTTTATGCTTTGGATCAGGTAGTGAACTCAGCAGCAAAATGGTATTTTATGTTTGGTTTGAAAAAATCTGCACCAATCACCATTAGACTTATTATTGGTCATGGCTGGGGACAGGGACCAACTCATTCTCAAAACCTCCAGTCTTGGTTTGCGCATATCCCAGGTTTGAAAGTCGTAATGCCTACATCTGCAGATGATGCAAAGGGATTACTATTATCTTCTGTATTTGATGAAAATCCTGTTATATTTTTGGAACATCGTTGGTTACATAACGTACATAGCGAAGTACCAGAAGAGTATTATGAAATTCCTATTGGGAAAGCAAAAATAGTTTCAGAAGGTTCTGATATTACTATTGTTTCTTATTCCTATATGACATTAGAGGCAACTCATGCAGCTAAGGTTTTAAAGAAATACGGAATATCCTGCGAGATTGTTGATCTTCGTACGATTCGTCCTTTGGATTGGGAAACGGTTTTTACTTCAGTAAAAAAGACGGGTAAACTACTCGCATTGGATTCATCTTCTCCTTTTGCTTCTGTTGCTAGCGAAATTGTATCTAGAGTTTGTTTGGATATCTTTGACTCACTAAAAATGTCACCGCTAAGAATCACTCAACCTGATTATGCATCTCCTTCTAGTTTCGGTCTTACAAAGCATTATTACCGTGGAGCTAAGGAAATCGTTATGGAAGTCTGTAAAGCCTTTGGAGTGAATCCAGATGATAATGATCTAACAGAACTTGAGAAAAAACCGCATGATGTTCCTGGAGACTGGTTTAAAGGGCCTTTTTAAGTTATATTTTATCAAATAGAGGGTGTATGTTTTTCTCAGAGAAAGAATTAGAGTTATCAAAACAGTATTTTGAAGAAGGATACGTTATTGCCGAAGCAGCAAATCAAGATTCATTAAATTGGATCCGAGGAAAATATGTTTCCATCATAAAGGATATCCTTTCCATTTCGAAAGATATTTCCTCCGATGAAGATTTGTTTGGGAAAATTCATGAAAAAGTAAAAGTTTCAGAACTAAATGATTTTCGACTTAAAGTAATCCAATCAATCAATTCAGAAAAAGACTTTCGTTTTCATTATTTCCAAGTTGCAAAACCCTATTTGGAAGCATTAGTCGGAAACGAATTGGCTATGCAATTGAGAGTTAATTTAAGCATTCAATTTCCTAATGATGACAGTTCTTTACTTCCCGTTCATTCTGATACTTGGTCAGGCGACTCACCATATGAAGTGGTTGTTTGGTTGCCTTTGGTTGATTGTTATAAAACAAAATCAATGTATATTCTTCCTCCTAAGGAAACGGATATTTTATTCAGGAACTTTGGTAAGAAGGCTGGTGTTTCCAGCGAAGAACTATATCAATCGATTTCAAAAGATGTTAAATTTTTAGAAATCAATTACGGACAAGTTCTACTTTTTAATCAAGGGTTACCTCATGGTAATAGAATCAATCTGGAACCATTAACTCGATGGACAATGAACTGCAGATTCAAAGGAGTTTTTACTCCTTATGGAGATAAAAAATTAGGCGAATTTTTTGAACCGATTACGCTTAGATCCGCATCCAGAGTGGGAATGGATTATTTTTTCCCTACAATCCAATGAAAAGATTAAGAGGATATATTTTTAGTAGACCTTTCCTGGGAGAGCGTGTTCCACAGCATGTTCAGAATATTGTAATTCGCGATTATTGTAAAAAATTTAATTTTCAATATTTACTCAGTGCGACAGAATACGCGATGGAAAATTCCTTTCTAATGATGGAAGAAACTCTGAATGAGCTGAAACATATTGATGGAATTGTAGCTTACAGTATGTATCAACTTCCAAGTGATACTGAAAAAAGGTCTGCGATATATAAACGAGTTCTTTCTGAAGGGAAAAGTTTGCATTTCGCCGTGGAAGGAATTAGTCTTTATGATGAAGTTAGCTGCAAACGTATAGAAGATATTTGGAAGATTCGACTTACATTGCCGAATTGTTTGAATTATAAGCAGGTAGTTTAGTATGGGAAAATTATTAGAATTTGTAACTCCATTGCATACCGCAACAAAAAGAGATGTTGTCGCACGGATGTTAGATGACAAAGCAAATTGTGCGAAAAAAGCAAAAGAATATGGTTTCGATTATTGGGACGGAGATCGTCGTTTCGGATATGGCGGATATAAGTATATTCCTGGAAGATGGAAACCTGTAGCTGAAGCGTTAATTAAAGAATACGATTTAAAAGATGGATCCAAAGTTTTAGATGTTGGGTGTGGTAAAGGTTTTTTACTGTATGAAATGCTTCAGATTGAACCCAAACTTGAAATTGTAGGTTTTGATATCTCCCGTTATGGAATTGAAAATGCAAAAGAAGAATTGAGACCATATCTTTTTCAATACAAGGCTCAGGATCCTTATCCGTTTAGCGATAATGAATTTGACTTAGTATTTTCGATGTGTGCATTTCATAATCTTCGATTGTTTGAACTCAAAACTGCACTTTCTGAAATGGAGAGAGTAGGAAAAAGAGCCTACTTGATGTTGGAAAGTTATAGAAACGAACAAGAACTTTTTAATTTGCAATGTTGGGCTTTGACATGTGAAAGTTTTTTTGATGTAGCAGAATGGATCTGGTTATACCGCGAATTCGGTTATACTGGTGACTATGAGTTTATCTATTTTTGAAAATTATGTATTAGGGCCAATTCAGTAAAATTTGAAATGATAAAAGGTCTTTTGTTTGGAAAGTAATGTTTTGATAGTCGGTGGAGATAGCCAAATTGGTTTGGCTATTGCTTCGGAATTAAAATCTAAAAATATTTCTTATTGGAAAACCACTCGCAGAGAAGAAGACTTAGGAAACAAAACTCTATATTTAGATTTAGACAAGAATGTTGAAAATTGGAATCCACCTGAATTTATATCAACAGTAATATTCTGTGCTACGGTGAAACCAAAAGAAAAACAAAATAGTGGTCTGAATACATTAAATAATTCCTCTACGATTTTACTTGCAAAAAAATTTCAATCTCAAGGCAGTTTTGTTATATTTTTATCTACAAATTCTGTTTACGATGGTTCGGTAGCATTTACTAATTCAACTGTTGAAGTTTGCCCTCGAAATAATTACGGTTTTGATAAGGCAGTGACGGAAAAGGAATTGATTGGTCTTGGTGACAATATTTCTATATTAAGAATTTCTAAAGTCGTTACTTCTAATATGCCCATTTTTTTATCCTGGATTCATTCATGGGGAGAAGGGAAACCTGTTTTTCCATTTGATGATATGGTAATGGCACCAATTTCAATTTCTTTTGTAGTAATTCTGGTTCTTACTATTATGAAGAATAAAATAAAGGGAATTGTCCAAGCTAGTGCAGACAGAGATATCACGTATTCTGAAGCTGCATTTTATTTAGCGGAGCAACTTGGCATTGAGAAATCATTAATTAGTCCTTCTTCCTATATAAATGCAGGTATTTCCTTTTCACCTGCTCACACAACTTTAGATTCGGTTAGATTAAAGAATGATTTGTTGATTGATCCCCCGTCTCCATTTGAAGCAATTGATGAATTTTTAACACATATCAAAAATTAATTTAAGATTATAGTTTAGATGGATTTTAAAAGAAAAATAAAACTCTATACTTCTCTAGTGGCTAGAACTATTTTTTTCCCAGTTTGTTTTGTCATAGTGCTTTTGCTTCGTCTGATCCGGCCAATTTTAGTGATACGTTGGGGAGGGCTGATCTCACATCGAATAGGACACTTTGCAGCAAATACAGAATTATATTTATGTGAGAAAGAAAACGGAATCAATATCCCTAAAGGTTCGTTTTTAGATATTCATTATTTTTTAGTAAAACCAGTTTGTAACCACCAATTAGCTCTTATGTGGAAAAGAACTCTGCGGATTTGGCCAACGTGGATATTTAATTTATTAAATCCTGTGAATCGTTTGATTCCAGGTTGGGAAATTCATGAGATTGGAAATAATACTCAAGGTGATAGGGATGTCCATAATTTGTTGGATACTTCGAAACCTCATTTATCCTTTAATAAAGATGAAATAGAATTTGGTGAGTTACAATTGCGGAAAATGGGAATCCCTGAACAGGCTAAAATTGTTTGTATAATTGTTAGAGATAATATATATTTGCAATCGCAATTTCCAGGAGAATGGAGTTACCATAATTATAGAGATAGTAATATTCAAAATTTCCTAATGGCTGCAGAAGAATTAACTAAAAAAGGTTATTATGTACTGCGAATGGGTGCTAAAGTAAAGGATGCTTTGCAAACTTCAAATCCTATGATTATTGATTACGGATTTAATGGCATGCGTACTGATTTTATGGACATTTATATCGGATATAAATGTACTTTTTGTATATCAACAGCTACTGGCTGGGATGCCGTTCCGGATCATTTATTTCGGCGTCCTATTGTTTACGTAAATAATGTTCCATTAGGAATTATCGCAACATATAGAGAAAAAAATCTGATAATCACAAAGATGTCTTATTCTGCGGAAGAAAAACGTAATTTAACAATGAAAGAAATTTTTTCAAGAGATGTTGGATTTGCTATGGCAACAAACGATTATTCTTCCAAAGGAATTCAGCTAATTGAAAACACGGCAGAAGAGATATGTTCAGTTGTTATGGAAATGGAACATCGTTTGAATGGAACTTGGACACCAAAAGAAAATGACGAAAGTTTACAAAGTCAATTCTGGAATATATTCCCGACCGATGCAACAGATCCAGTGAGAGGAAAACCATATCATGGAAAAATTAAGGCCAGATTTGGTGCTGATTTTTTAAGAAATAATGAATGGTGGCTTAAGTCTTAAGTTTTTCAAAGAATTAATAACAATATAAAGACGAGAATAAAAATGAAAACAGTAAATTGTAGAGTGAGCGGAAAGCCGCTAACGGAAGTAGTAGATTTCGGTAAACAGCCATTAGGTAACGGTTTTTTGACACCTTATCAATACAAAGATGAATATTTTTTCAATATGGCAGTGGCTTATTGCGAAACTAGTAAAATGTTTCAATTGGTGGATCAACCTGAGCCTGAAAAAATGTTTCATGACCAATATGCTTTTTTTTCCAGTACTTCTAAATATATGGAAAAACATTTTAAGGAATTTGCAGATTTAATTCTTGGTTCCAAATACATTTCGAAAGAAAATCCATTTGTAGTGGAGTTAGGTTGTAATGATGGGATTATGCTTAAGAATTTTGCTCAAAACAAAATTAACCATTTAGGCATTGAACCTTCTACTAATGTAGCTAAAGTTGCAAATCAAAACGGCGTGAAAACAATTTCAGAATTTTTTGATGCCAATGTTGCGGAAAAAATTGTAAAAGAACATGGCCAGGCGGATGCATTTTTGTCTGCCAATGTAATGTGTCATATTCCAGACATTAAGAGTGTAGTGAAAGGAATTGCGACCCTACTAAAACCTACTGGGGTTGTGATGTTCGAAGATCCTTATTTGGGAGATGTAGTAGAAAAAACTTCTTACGATCAAATTTACGACGAACACGTATTTTTGTTCTCTGCCCATTCCGTACAATACTTATTCAGACTTTATGATTTAGAACTTATTGATTTACTACCTCAAAAAACACATGGCGGTTCTATGAGATATGTACTGGCACATAAAGGTGCTTATCCTGTCAGTGAAGCCGTTCATAAGATTCTAGAAAAAGAAAAACAACAAGGTTTGGATAAATTAGAAACTTTCACAAAATTCAGACAGAATGTCGAAAAGTCTAAATCAGATTTGGTCTCTCTTTTAAAAGAAATCAAATCCACAGGCAAAAGAGTTATTGGTTATGCTGCAACTTCTAAAAGTACCACCATTCTGAATTATTGTGGAATCGGCCCAGACTTAATCGATTTTATTTCTGATACAACTCCGATCAAACAAGGAAAATTTTCTCCTGGAGTTCATATCCCGGTAAAAGCATACTCTGAGTTTAAGTCTGCATATCCAGAATATGCATTTTTGTTAGCTTGGAACCACTCGGAAGAGATCATGGCAAACGAACAAGCGTTCATGCAGTCTGGCGGCAAATGGATCACTCATGTGCCAACGGTAAGAGTTGTAAAATGATTCTTTGCGCTAACCCTTTAGCACAAAACACTTCTTATTTGGATGAAATCCAAAAAGCAGTTTCCTCTGTCATTCATAGCAATCGATATATACTCGGTCCTGAAGTAGAGGCTTTGGAATCTGAGTTTGCTTCTTATATTGGAACCAAATTTTCTATCGGCGTTGCCAATGGAACAGATGCACTGGAAATCGCACTTCGTGCTTTGGGAATTGGACCTGGTGCAGAGGTAATCACTGTTTCTCATACGGCAGTTGCTACTGTAGCAGCCATTGAGGCAGTAGGTGCAGATCCTGTTCTTGTTGATGTTGATCCGAAGTATTTCACTTTAGATCCTACACAATTGGAATCTGTTTATTCGCCTAAAACAAAGGCAGTGATCGCAGTTCATCTTTATGGTCAGTCCGCCGATTTAGATTCTATTCAACGTTTTTGTAAAGAGAAAGGCATTTTTCTAATTGAAGATACTTCTCAAGCTCATGGTGCAAAATGGAATGGGAAAAGATTGGGAAGTATTGGTGATATAGGATGTTACAGTTGTTACCCTACAAAAAACTTGGGTGCCATTGGTGACGGTGGATTAATCACCACAAGTGATCCGTCTCTCGCAGCAAAGATGAAAATGTTGAGGGAATATGGCTGGAAAGATCGTTACATTAGCGAATTTGCAGGTAGGAATTCCCGATTGGATGAATTACAAGCAGCAATTTTAAGAGTTAAACTTCGTCATTTAAATACGGATAATGGAAAAAGAAAAACAATAGCCTCTATTTATGATGGTGAACTTTCAAAACTTAATCTGAAGACTCCCGTAAAACATAATGTAGCAGAACATGTTTATCATTTGTATGTAATTCAGTTGGAATCTAGAGAAAAAATGATTTCTCATTTGAAAGAAGCAAATATATTTCCAGGGGTTCATTACCCTATGCCAATTCATCTGCAGCCCGCGTATATCGGAAAGATTAAAACATCTACTTCCATGAAAGTAACGGAGAATCTGTCCAAAACGGTTCTCTCTTTGCCAATGTATCCAGAATTGCCGTTAGATGATGTAAAGAAAGTAGTTACTTCTGTTCGTTCCTTTTTTAACTAACAAAGATTAAACTATATGAGTAAAAAAATAAATACTGATTCTAAATCGATCCGAATTTGGGATGGTGTTTATTCTACTTGGGAAAAGGCTGTTTCTTCTGCAGGAGGCCAGGACGGCAAAAAGGGATTTTCGAACGAAAGATGGTTTGATCGTATTGTCGATCAACTGATTTCATTCAGGGAAGAAATCAAAAAGTTTGGAATTGCGGTTCCTCCTAGGCCCACAAATTTACCTACTGTTTGTTCTATGGTAAAACCGGAAATAATCGTTGATTTAGGTGGCTCTTCTGGATGGATTTATGATTATCTAACTTCTGTTTATCTTCCAAATAAGATAAAAAAATATACCATTTTAGAAGTTCCAGATATTGTTTCTAGGCATAAAAAATTCACTCACACAAGTAAAGTTAAGTATTCATCTGATTATTCCAAATTATCGAATTGCGATTTATTTTATACCAATAGCGTAATTCAATACTTCCCCACCAATGAACATTTGCTAAATATTTTAAGTCATTTGAATCCAAAATATATTTTGGTTGATGATTTATACGCGGGTGATAATAAAGAGTTTTTTTCGAATCAAATTTCTTATGAAAAAAGAATTCCTCATCGTTTTCTGAATTTTAGAAAATTTAAAAAGGATGTTGAGTCGTTAGGTTATAAACTCATACTAAAACAACCTTTCCACACTCCAATTCTTGGTGTTTATCAATCTAAGCCAATGGATCATTTTCCTAAAGAGTATAGACTCAGATATTCTCTTTCTGTTCTTTTTCAAAGGATTCGATAGTATTATGGAATTTGAAAAAACACCAATAGAAGGATTACTTATTTTACATCCCAAAGTATTTAAGGATGACCGAGGATATTTTTTGGAAACCTTTGAGGAAACCAGATATAAATCATTTGGTATTCCTGACAAATTCATTCAGGATAACCATTCCCATTCTATAAAGAATGTTATTAGAGGGATGCACTTCACAATAAAACGACCACAGGCCCAAATACTAACTGTGATTCGTGGTCAGATTTTTGATGTGGTTGTCGATATCAGAAAAGATTCAGCCAGTTTTGGTAAGTGGTTTGGATTAGAACTGAGTGAAAACGGAGTCAGACAAGTTTATATGTCGCCTGGACTTGCTCATGGCTTTTGTACGTTATCAGATCATGCGGATTTACATTACAAGGTAAGCGAAAAATATGATCCTCACGATGATGCAGGTTTGAATCATGCTGATCCTGAAGTGGGAATCGTATGGCCAGTTTCTCATCCGATTGTTTCTGCCAAAGATTCGAAGTTACCTTTTTTAAAAGATTTATATTAAAAATTTATGCCAGTTTTGATTACAGGTTCGAGTGGACTCATTGGTTCAGCTTTGGCGGAAAGGCTGGAAGCTTTAGGCAAAGAAATATATTATCATTCTCGTAAACCTGTTCCCAGTGAAAAAAAGAATGTAGTGTTCGATTTGGAAAATCCTGATTTTGAAGGTTTAAGTTTACCAGAGTTCGATATCGTTTATCATCTGGCTGGCCAAACAAGCATACCGCGGGCAAAGTTAGATCCATTGTATGATTTACAAGTGAATTTGCTTGGTTTCTTGAAATTACTACTTCACCTTAGGAATCAGAAAAAAAAACCAATTGTGATTCTTGCGGCTACAACCACCCAAGCAGGAATTCATAAAGCTCCGTTATTGAATGAATTATTTCGTGACGAGCCTGTTAGTTTTTATGACATCAGTAAATTGTCTGCTGAAAATTATCTCAAACAATTTATAAGAGAAGGTTGGCTCTTGGGATGTTCTTTGCGACTTGCCAATGTTTATGGCGGAACCAAGCCTGGCCAAGAACAAGACAGAGGAGTTTTAGACAAAATTTTTCATCGTGCTTTAAAGGGAGAAACTATCCAAATTTTTGGAGATGGTTTCTCACTAAGAGATTATATTCATATTGAAGATGTTGTATCTGCATTTACACATGCTTCTGATTTTATTGAAAAAACGAATGGAAAACATTTTCTAATTGGAACAGGACAATCTCATTCTTTAGCTGATGCATTTTCTGCTGCTGTACAAATTGCTTCTGAAATCAGCGGAGAAAAATCGAAGATAGAATATGTAAATCCACCTGCTGGTTCTTCTCTAGTTGATTCTAGAAGTGTTGTTTATGATGTAAGTTCGTTTAAATCTGCAGCGAATTGGAATCCGAAATTCTCTTTAGAATCCGGTTTGCGTTATTCTTACGGAAAAGGAATATAAAATTAATATGTTAAAACCAAGTTTGATACGTTTCCCTTCTTTTTCGGAAGATAACGGATCTCTAAGTGTTTTCGAATCGGGAAAAGAAGTGCCTTTTTTGATTCAAAGGGTTTTTACCGTTACTGCTAATGTAAATGATATCAGAGGAGAACATTCTCATCGTAAATGTTCTCAGCTTCTGATTTGTGTGAATGGGAAAATTAAAGTAACATGTGATAATGGTAGTTCTAAATCTGAATTTGATTTAGAAAAGATGAGCGATGGATTGTTAATTCCACCGGGTATTTGGGCAACTCAAGCTTATGTTAATGAAAATTCGGTACTAATGGTATTATGCGATAGAGGATATGAAGCGGAAGACTATATACGTGAGTATTCCGATTTTTTAGAGTGGGTAAGGAATAAATAATGAAAATCATCGTTACTGGAGCCTTAGGGCATATTGGGTCGTTACTGGTTAGATCACTCCCGGAATCTTTTCCGGACTCGGAAATAGTTATGATCGATAACCTGATGACGCAGAGATATTGTTCTCTGTTTGATCTTCCAAAAAATGCAAAGTATAAATTTGTAGAAGGTGATATAACAAAGCTCAATCTGGAAGAAATTTTTTCAGGAGCACAAGTAGTTATTCATTTGGCAGCTATTACTGATGCCGCAGGAAGTTTTGATAAGGCAGATGCGGTAGAAAACAATAACTTCAATTCCACCAAAAGAGTAGCAGAAGCTTGTTTAAATGAGAATGTAAGATTAATAACTCTTTCTTCAACGAGCGTATATGGGACTCAAAATGCTTTAGTCGATGAAAATTGTTCTGAAGATGAGCTAAAACCACAGAGCCCTTATGCGACTACGAAATTAAAGGAAGAAAAATTGGTTCGTTCTATGTTTAAAGAAAAGAACTTAAAAGTAGTTACCTTTCGTTTCGGAACGATTGTAGGAGTTTCTCCAGGCATTAGGTTCCACACGGCAGTAAATAAGTTTTGTTGGCAGGCATCGTTTCGAAAACCAATTACCGTATGGAAAACTGCATACGAACAAATGCGTCCTTATTTAGAATTAAAAGACGCTTGTAAGACTATTGTTGAATTTATTAAAAAAGATATTTTTGATGGTGAGATATATAATGTTTTAACAACAAACGCTACTGTTAGGGACATTGTAGAAAATATTCAGAAATATGTACCTGAATTAAAAGTAGAATTTGTTGATAGCCCAATTATGAATCAGTTAAGTTATGAAGTAAGTTCTGAAAAAGTCCGAAACAAAATAAACATTCAATGGGCGTCAAATTTGGATGCAAGCATACGAAGTGAATTAGATTTGTTAAATGTTTTTAGATAAATATACAGAATTCCCTCATAAATACTTTCCTGCAAAAAAAGAGAACTATGTTTCAGGAAAACCTGTTTTAACAATCATCCAGGATGCATTTTATAATCTTCCGTTAGTTAAGCAAGCTATTGAATCAATTTTAAATCAAACATATTCAAATGTGGAATTGATGTTAATTGATAATGGTGCAGTGGAAGATGTGGCTCTTTATCTTCGAGAAGTATATGAAACTAAGGAAAATGTTTCTTTTGTTAAATTCGATAAGAACGTTTTTTCATGGAATGACCCCTGTATTAATGTAAGCGTTTGTTGGAATGTTGGTTTGTCCTACTGCAAAGGAGACTATGTATCTCATCTTGCTTATGATGATATGATGAGTCCAAACTACGCTGACAAAATGGTTGGATTGTTTTTAGAGAATCCTAATTGTGTAACAGCATCCCCAGCAATATTTTCCATTGATTCAAACGGAAAAGTAAACGGTAACTACATCGACAAAAATTTAAGAGGACGATTCACTAAGGGTTTGGATTTAGCACTTGATTTTTTAAACGGCAATCCGAAAAAACTTTTCTCCGCACCCGGCGAGATCTTTTCCATTAGAAAAGAGGTGTTACTCAGAGAAGGTGGGTTTGATCGAAATGTTGATGTGTCGCAGTTGTTAAAATATGCGATTTTTGGTGATAGCGGATATGATCCGGAAGCAAAGGTTTTTTGGCGTCATCATCCAACTCAGGTAAATAAACTTTCAAAGGCTAGGGGAGAAGTTTTTTACCAATCTTTGACAAAGGGTTGGGATGAATCGAGAATTTTGGAAATCTGGGAAAGTCTTTTTGATGAACAAACTTCTTCATTAGTTAAAAAATTTAAGAAGAATCAAATTTCATCAACCGTATATGGTATTGTGGAAGAAAATGTTTCTGATTATAGAATTATTGCTATTTTACTTTCTCTTAAAAATGTCCTAAAAGACTGTCCGCAATTTTTTATTCCATCTTGTCTCATCGTTTTGAAGGGAGTCCTAAAATTTCCTTTTGTGTTTACATCGATTCTTTTAAGAAAATTAAAATTTACGATTTAAAATCTAGATAAAGTGAAAAATCGAATATTAATTTCCCTTTTATATAATTTTATAACCAAACATCCTTTTCTTTTTTGTGGATTAATTTTTTCCGTAGTCATGAGCGGTGCATTATCAATGATCGTTGCCGTCTGCGTTGCTCCACTTGCTGATTACCTTTTGGATCCTAGTTTAACAAACGCAAATAATATCACTAAAAAGTTTATCTTAGTTTTGAATTTGTTTCGAATTCCCATTGGGGTATTGTCGTTTTCTGCAATATTTGCTATCGGGAATATGTTGAATTCTTTGTTTGTAATTCTGATATTTTATATTAATAGAAGTATAGGTTATGCAGTTTTGCGCGATTTGAATGTAGAAGGATTTCGGAATTTTCTTGGAGCTCGGTGGGGGTTTTTTGGTTCACTGAGTCAGGGAAAAATTTTAAACACTTTCCAACATGAAATCATTAAAGTGGGAGATGCGATGACATCTCTTGCAAATCAATTTGCAATTTCTTTTCAATTATTACTAATTATGGCTCTTCCTGTCTTTCTTATGCCTCTAATGGTCGGGACAAGTATTTTGACTTTGGGCATTCTGACAGTTCCGTTTTTACTTTTACAACCTTTAAATAATAAGTTAGGAGCTTTGAATACTTCGACTTCTGGAAGAGTTATGGAACTTTTACATGAAACATTCCAAGGTATAAAAATTGTTCAGGGATATGGAAGACAGGAATCTTCGATAACAAGGTATTTATCTGCTTACGATGACCACGTTAAAATAACACTGAAAACACAAGTTCTATCCACAGGGGTTTCTAATCTTCACTATACCATTGGGATTTTGGCAGCACTGGCTGGGATGGGTGTTGCTATTGCTAACGGAGGTGCTTTGTCTGAAATTGCGATTACTCTTTGGAGCTTACAAAGAGCCATTCCTCTCGCAAATTCGATGTTAGTCAATAAAGTCAATTTGGATAATTTTACAGGAAGTTATGAACAATTACAGGCCATCTATAAAAAAGCAAATGATTATAAAGAAGTAATTGGTGAGAAAGTTTTTGAAAAATTTGAGATTGAAATTAAGTTCGAAAGTATTCATTTTTCTTACCCTGGTAGACCAGAGTTATTTAAAAATTTGAATATTCTAATTCCTAAAGGTGAAATGGTTGCATTCGTTGGAGAATCCGGCTCTGGAAAATCGACGATTGTAGACTTGATTTTGGGTCTACAGGTTCCTACGAAGGGAAAAATCACCGTAGATGGGATTAATTTTGAAGATTGGAATAAAAATAGTTTTCGGGAAAAAATCGGTTATGTTCCGCAGGATCCAATTTTATTTCATTCTTCCATTAGAGATAATTTGTTATGGTCTAGAGAAAATTCTACTGAAGATGAACTTTGGAAAGCTTGTCAGATTGCAAATGCTGATCAGTTTATAAAAAAACTTCCGGAAGGTTTAGATACCATTGTAGGTGACAGGGGAGTTCTTTTGTCAGGTGGACAAAGACAAAGGATCGCTTTAGCGCGAGCAATTCTGCGAAAACCGCCCATACTGATTTTGGATGAAGCTACAAGTTCTTTGGATACGGAATCTGAACAATTGATCCAGGAATCCGTTGATTCGATCGCAAAAGAGACAACAATCATTGTGATTGCACATCGTTTGTCTACAATTGTCAAAGCCGATAGAATTTACGTTATGAAAATGGGTGAACTATTGGAAGAGGGCAGTTTTTCCGAATTAATGCAAAAATCAAAAGGATATTTTGCTTCTATGTTTGAAATTCAGAGGGGAGCATAGTTTTAGTTAGGTGACAATTCCAAAAATACTTGGAATAATTCCGGCACGTGGTGGTTCCAAGGGAATTCCAAGGAAAAACATAAAACAGATTGCAGGAAAACCTTTAATTTCTTGGACTATTGAGGCAGCCTTGGCTTCACAGTGTTTAACATCTGTTATTGTTTCCACTGATGATGCAGAAATTGCAGGAATTTCAAAAAGTGCCGGAGCTTCTGTTCCTTTCCTTCGTCCAACTGATTTAGCAACAGACCATTCTCCTGGGACAGATCCAGTAATGCATGCTCTAGATTTTTTTCCGGAAATGGATTATATCCTTCTGTTACAACCGACTTCGCCCCTTCGAACCAATTATGATATCGATGCTTGCATTCGCTTTGCTATGGAGAATCACTCAAAATCAGTAGTTTCTGTTTGTGAGTCACAAGAAAACCCTTTTTGGATGTTTTATATGAACGAATCATTTAAGATGTCTAAACTTTTGGATAGGGAAGAATTCTCACGTAGACAAGATAGTCCAAAAACTTTTTCATTAAACGGTTCATTGTATTTTTCTGAAGTAAAATACTTTCGTGAAAAGAAAAAATTTATAACAGAAGACACTTTGGCTTTTCTGATGAGTAAGGAAAGGTCAGTGGATATTGATGATATGATAGATTGGAAATTGGCTGAAACTTTACTTTTGGAAAGAAAATAGATATGATTTTAGTTACTGGTGCTGATGGATTTATCGGCTCACATCTTGTAGAAACACTTGTGAGAAGTGGAAAACAAGTAAGAGCATTCGTTCTTTATAATTCCTTTAATTCATGGGGATGGTTGGATCAATGTTCTGATGATGTGAAAGGAAAATTTGAAATTTTTTCTGGTGATATTCGCGATCCAAACGGTGTCAGATCAGCTATGAAAGGATGTGAATCTGTTTTGCACCTGGCTGCATTGATTGCAATACCTTATTCATATCATTCGCCCGATACTTATATAGATACAAATATTAAAGGAACTTTGAATGTTTTGCAAGCAGCGAAGGATCTAAACATAAAAAGAGTGATTGTAACTTCTACAAGTGAAGTTTATGGGACTGCAAAATTTGTTCCTATTACAGAAGACCACCCTTTGCAAGGTCAATCACCTTATTCTGCAAGCAAAATCGGAGCTGATCAATTAGCAATGTCCTTTTATCATTCTTTTGAAACACCTGTAACTATCATTAGGCCATTTAACACTTACGGTCCAAGGCAGTCAGCTAGAGCAATCATTCCTACGATCATCACTCAAATTGCTCAGGGTAAAAAGAAAATTAAGCTAGGTTCGGTTCATCCTACAAGGGATTTTAATTATGTATCCGACACGGTTAGAGGGTTTTTAAAAATATTAGATTCGAATCAAAGTATTGGTGAAGTTATTAATATCGGAAGCAATTTTGAGGTTTCAGTGGGTGAAACCGTTCAATTAATTTCCGAAATTATGAAAACAGAAATCACCATTGAATCGGATGATGCCCGTATTCGACCTTCCGGAAGTGAAGTGGAAAGGTTATGGGCCTCCAACGAAAAAGCAAAAAACTTAGTAGGTTGGGCTCCGGAATACGGTGGAAAGGATGGATTTAAACGAGGATTGGCCGAAACAATACAGTGGTTCACCAATCCGAAAAATTTATCTAGTTATAAATCGGATATTTATAATATATAAATGATTAAAGATGAGATTGTATCTATTCTAAAATCCGTTTTAGGTAACGGAAAAGAATTCATTCCTTTACACGAACCTGTTTTTAATGGAAACGAATGGAACTATGTAAAAGAATGTTTAGATACTACATTTGTTTCCTCTGTAGGTAAATTTGTAGATCGGTTTGAAAAAGACCTCGCTGAATTTACTGGTGCAAAACATGCTGTAGCAGTTGTTAACGGAACTGCCGCCCTGCAGATTGCTTTAAAATTAGCGGGCGTGGAAGAGAACGATGAAGTCTTTATTCCTTCACTGACTTTTATTGCTACTGCAAATTCTGTAAGTTATTTAAAAGCACACCCGCACTTTATAGAAAATGAAGAAAAAACATTAGGTGTATCTCCGACTTCTTTAAGAGAATACTTAAATTCAATTGCAGAGGTTAGATCCGGTCAGTGTTTTAATAAAAAAACTGGCAATAGAATTTCTGCAATTGTCCCGATGCATACTTTCGGGCATCCTGTTGCTATGGATGAATTGTTAGCAGTGGCTAATGATTTCCATTTTAAAGTAGTGGAAGATGCTGCGGAATCTTTGGGCAGTTATTACTTTGGCAAACATACCGGAACTTTGGGGTTACTCGGAACCCTTAGTTTTAATGGAAACAAAACCATTACAACAGGGGGGGGGGGCGCAATTCTTACAAACAATAAAGAATTAGCCATTTTGGCAAAACATATCACTACCACAGCAAAAATACCACATCCATGGGAATATACTCATGATGTTATCGGTTATAACTATAGACTGCCTAATTTGAATGCAGCTTTAGGATGCGCTCAGTTAGAGAAACTTCCTGAGTTACTCGAATCGAAAAGAAAACTGTTTCATCTTTATGAAAATGCATTTTCAACTATGGCAGAAGTAAAGATTCAAAAGGAACCTAACGGTTGCAAAAGTAACTATTGGCTTCAAACTTTAGTTTTGAAGCCTTCCTTGGTCGGAGAAAGAGATAATATTCTTTCTGCGACAAATTCAGCCGGGATTATGACTCGTCCTGCTTGGACATTACTTCATAAATTAAAGCCTTATAGTCATTGTTCGAAGATGAATTTACCTGTTTCTGAATCTTTAGAAATGAGATTAATTAATATTCCTAGTAGTTCTAATTTAATTCATGCATAAAAAAGAAATATTGTTAATTGGAGCAGGTGGACACGCAAAATCCTGTATTGATGTAATTGAAGCCGAGGGAAAGTTCCAAATCGTCGGTTTGATTGGTGGTGAATCCGAGAAAGGTAAAACGGTTTTGAATTATGATGTGATTGGGGATGATTCCGATCTACCTTCTCTTGGTCAAAAGATACGGAATGCAATCGTTGTTATCGGGCAAATTAAAACGTTTGAGATTAGAAAGAATATATATTTGAAATTAAAATCATTAGGATATAATTTGCCGTCGATTGTTTCACCTTTGGCATATGTATCAAAATACGCTAAAATAGGTGACGGTACTATGTTATTGCATCATTCCATTGTAAATGCAGGAGCCATAGTTGGGGAAAATTGTATAATCAATAGTCGCTCATTGATCGAACACGATGTTAAAATTGAAGATCATTGCCATGTTTCTACTTCTGCCGTTTTAAACGGACATTGCCAGGTGGGAGAAGGTTCGTTTATTGGAAGTGGCTCCATTTTAAAAGAAGGAGTTTCCATTGGAAGTGGTTGTATTGTAGGAATGGGATCGATAGTAATTAAAAATGTCTCTGACCGTGAAACTTTTGTGAGTCGATTCGCATGAAAACGTTGATCATTGCGGAAGCTGGGGTCAATCATAATGGTGATATAAACATCGCTAAACAAATGATTGAGATTGCGAAAGAAGCCGGTGCAGATATTGTGAAATTTCAAACATTTCAGGCAGATGCTATTGCTTCCGCCAAAGCAACTAGAGCAAATTACCAAATTCAAAATATGAAGGAAGATGGTTCTCAGTTGTCAATGTTGAAAAAACTAGAACTTGATCATTCTGCTCATAAAGAATTGATTTCATATTGTGGAAAAGTTGGGATCGAATTTTTATCTACTGCTTTTGACTTAAAAAGTTTGGATCTTTTGAAATCATTAGGAATTACTCTTTGGAAAATCCCTTCAGGGGAAATTACCAATCTTCCATATTTGAGAAAAATTGGAAGTTTCAAAGAACAGATTATTTTATCTACTGGAATGTCTAATTTGGCTGAAATTGAAAATGCAATTTCGGTTCTAGAAAAAAGTGGAACAGAAAGAAAAAATATTACTGTATTACATTGTAATACAGACTATCCTACACCCTTTGAAGACGTAAATTTAAATGCTATGAATTCTATAAAATCGGCATTTCATGTCAATGTTGGTTATTCGGATCATACTGCGGGGATCGAAGTATCAATTGCCGCAGTTGCTTTAGGTGCCTCTTTAATTGAAAAACATTTTACATTGGATAAAAATATGTCCGGCCCGGATCATAAAGCTTCTTTGGAGCCAAAAGAATTAAAAGCAATGATATCATCCATTCGTAATATTGAAAAATCAATGGGCAATGGAATTAAGGTTCCTAGCCAAAGTGAAACCAAAAATATTACTATTGCTAGAAAATCTATTATTGCATCGAAAGATATTTCTGTTGGAGAATTATTTTCAGAAGATAATCTTACAACGAAAAGACCAGGCACAGGCATTTCTCCAATGAACTGGGATTTAGTGATAGGCCAGCCAGCGAAAAGAAACTTTCAAGCCGATGAACTTATCGAATTATGAAAAAGAGAATTTCTGTTGTCACTAGTACTCGTGCTGACTACGGATTACTTCGTTGGGTCATACAAGGAATTCATGAGTCGGATTATCTCGATTTACAAATCATTGTTACAGGTATGCACTTATCCCCTGAGTTTGGATTAACCTATAAAGAAATTGAAAACGATGGTTTTAAAATTCAGAAGAAAATTGAAATTTTATTAAGTTCGGATACTCCTGTTGGTATCTCCAAATCAATGGGTCTTGGATTGATCGGATTTTCAGAAGCATATTCTGAATTAAAACCTGATTTAATCCTTGTTCTTGGGGATCGTTATGAAATTCTTTCGTCTGTCTCTGCCGCCTTAATTTCAAGAATTCCTGTCGCTCATTTACACGGTGGAGAAACTACGGAAGGAGCATTTGATGAAGGGATACGGCATTCCATTTCGAAAATGTCTCACCTACATTTTGTAGCGGCGGAAGAATATAAAAACCGAGTCCTTCAGTTGGGCGAAAATCCCGATCATATTCATTTAGTAGGTGGATTAGGAATCGATGGAATTAAAAAATTGAAATTACTAAGTAGAGACGAATTAGAATCATCACTCAACTTTAAATTTAAAAAGAAGAATTTATTGATCACGTTTCATCCAGCGACTCTCGAAGGTCAAACTGCGGAATATCAAATAAGGCAATTACTTTCTTATTTGGCAACTTTGTCAGATACCGGTTTGATTTTTACTATGCCCAATTCGGATACGGATAGTCGAATCATCTTTGAATTGATCCATGAATTCGTAAGTTCCCATTCCAATTCATGTTCTTATGCATCTCTTGGTCATTTGCGTTATTTGTCCTGTTTACAGTTTGTTGACGCAGTGGTTGGAAATTCATCCAGCGGTATCATTGAGGCACCTAGTTTTCGTATTGGTACAATCAATATCGGTGATAGACAAAAAGGGCGATTAAAAGCCACCAGTGTCATTGACTGCGATCCAAATTATGAGAATATTAAATCTGCCTTTTTAAAACTTTATTCCTCAGAGTTTCAGTCATTTTTACCCAATGTGATGAATCCTTATGGAGAAGGTGGAGCTAGCGAAAAGATTGTGAAAGTATTGGAAAAGTTTGACTTAACAGGCATTCTTAAAAAGAAATTTTTTGATCTAAAGTTTGTTTTGTAATAGAATATGGAAATATCATCGATAGAAACATTGTTAATCGACTCTGAGTCTTTTCTCAAAACTGCCATGAAGAGATTAGATGAAGCGGGAAGAAGAGTTGTATTTGTATTAGACTCTAATTCTAAACTTTTGGGTTCACTGACTGACGGTGACATCCGCAGATGGATTCTATCCGGCGGAAGTTTGGATGTTAAGGTTTCAGAAATTTGTAATCAAAATTGTTTCTTCGTAGAACAAAACTACGATTTCGAAACTGTAAAACAGAGAATGTCTGAATCTAAAATAGATGTTGTTCCTGTAGTGGACAAAAACCA
Source organism: Leptospira limi (assembly GCF_026151395.1). NCBI lineage: Bacteria > Pseudomonadati > Spirochaetota > Leptospiria > Leptospirales > Leptospiraceae > Leptospira > Leptospira limi. The sequence continues at coordinate 2,742,174 of NZ_JAMQPV010000001.1, read as the reverse complement.
TGAAGTGAAGGACTATCTCGTTTGGGAATTATTCATTGAAAATAAACTTACTAGAAAACTGAAACAAAAATTAAACCATCCTGTTGTTATTATGGCAGGAGGGAAGGGAACTAGGCTTGATCCTCTCACCAAAGTTCTTCCTAAACCTTTAATTCCTGTAGGCGATAAAACCATATTGGAAGTCATTATCGATAAATTTAGAGAGTATGATATCGATGATTTTTATTTATCAGTAAATCATAAGTCAGGTATCATTAAAGCATATATGGAAGAACTATCACCTCCATATAAAGTAAGTTATGTTCATGAAGAAAAACCGTTAGGAACAGCGGGCGCACTAAAGTATTTAGAAGGGAAACTTTCTTTACCTTTTTTTGTTTCGAATTGTGATATTTTAATAGATGCCGATTATAAAAATATCATGGATCATCATTTAAATTCAGGCAATCTACTGACACTGATTGCATCCATTAAACACTATAGCATTCCTTACGGTGTTTGTGAGATTGAGAAAGATGAATTAGTTAGAATTCAAGAAAAACCAGAGTATAATTTTTTAGTTAATACTGGAATGTATGTTTTGAATCCTGAAGTATTTTCCTATATACCAGCGGATACTTTTTTCCATATGACAGATCTAATATCTGCAGTGCAGGCAGCAAAAGGTAGAGTCGGAGTTTATCCAATCAGAGAAGGCTCTTGGACAGATACTGGAGAATGGGATGAATATAAAAAAGCTTTGAATAAAATAGGATATTAGTGGCTAAACTTTCCAAGTTATTCCTTTTTTTTCTCTATGTAATTAAGGCAAAAAAAAGATGGTTTCGACCACCAAAAAATCAATACCTCATTTTTGATTTTTGTGGATCGGATGATATCCTAAAAGAATTTCCTTCTTCAGATCCTGTTGCTATATTTCATAACAGAGGAGAGGAGATTAATTTATTTGTTTTGTTTCTATCTTTTTTTGGCGGTGGCAAAAGAGGGCTTTTCCGAAATTATATTGATACTTACCTTAAGAATGTTTCTCCAAATTTAGTTCTAACTTTCATTGATAACTCCAATTATTTTTATGAAATCAAAAGAGTTCATGAAAATATCAAAACCGTATCCGTACAAAATGGTATTAGAGATTCTTCTTTTTTTCGGCAATTGGGTGACCGTTCATTAGAAAACCATCATACTGACTATTTATGTTTGTTTGGATCTGGTATTTCTCAATTGTATTCCAAACATATTGCAGGTAAGACTATTTCGATTGGATCGATTAAAAACAATCGTGTTCCTGTTTCTGGTACTAAAAATAAGGATTTAATTTGTTTTATCTCTCAACATAGAGAGAAAGGCGAAATTAGAATTCAAGATCGACTATTTTCCTTTGAGGATTTTTTTACTCGTCCTGATTCCATTGTTCTTTCCTCTTTATCTAAATATGCGGAAAAAAACAATAAGGAAGTTGCGATCATAATGAGTGGAAAAGGTTCCTTTGAGAAGGAATATTTTCTTTCATTAGCTTCGACAAATCTTCGGTTTATCGAAAATTCAAATTCTGATACCGCTTATCATGCTGTTGATGAAGCGGAAGTAGTGGTTTCTTTGGATTCTACGCTTGGATACGAATCTGCAATACGTGGAAATAAAACTGCATTTTTTCCTATTCGTTCTTCTTTATTAAATATGGAAGATAGAAAATTTGGGTGGCCTTCTGTTTATCCTGATCAGGGTAAATTTTGGTGCAATCTTCCTGATGAAAATCATTTGATTTCTGTATTGGATCATTTGTTTTCCATTGATCATTCTGAATGGCAAAAGGAATTAAATTTCTCTAACTTCGAGCAGTTGATGGTTTTTGATCCGGGAAATAGTAAATTTCAAACTCTTCTTTCTGAAATTATAAACTGAGATTTTTATACTAATGATGAACAGACGAATGGATTCCAGATGAAAGATAAAAAAATAAGGGCAATTATTGCCGCCCGGGGCGGCTCAAAAGGTGTACCTGGGAAAAACATTCGAAATTTAGGTGGTAAACCACTGATCGAATGGAGTATCGAAGATGCATTGGAGTCAAAATACATTCAGGAAGTTTATGTTTCTACAGATGATGAGAAAATAGCTAATATTTCAAAATCAGCAGGGGCAAAAATAATCAATCGACCGGCAATGTATGCTACCGATAAATCAAGTTCAGAAGAAGCAATTATACATGCCATTAGCGAATGGGATGAAATGGATCCGGAAAATGATATCATTGTCTTTATGCAATGTACTTCACCGATTCGAAGTTCCGCTGATTTGGATGAAGCAATCGAAAAATTGATTTCAATGAAAGCAGATTCTTTGTTATCAGTTTGCGAATTTCATGGATTTCTTTGGAAAGAAGACGGAAACAATGCGATTCCCTGGCACCATGATTACAAAATTCGACCTATGCGACAAGACATGGAAAAACGTTTTAAAGAAAATGGGTCCTTTTATATTTTTAAACCTTGGGTAATCTTAAAAGATAAAAACCGGTTAGGTGGAAAAATAATTACATATGAAATGGATCAATCTTCTTCAATTGATATAGATACTGAATTTGATTTTAAGTTAGCCGAAATATTTATTAAAAATGCTTAAATTTTTGCTGTTACCTTGTTACGGAGAACCAAATTGAATTGTTATATTTGTTCATCAGAAAAGTGGAGTGTCCGACCAGGAAAGGTTCGCGATAATCCAAGTTTAGAGATTCGAGAATGTAGTCATTGTGGTTTGGTTTATTTATCATCACAAATTCAATCTGAAGAAGAATTTTATCAAAATTCTGGGATGCACGATGGGAATGTTCCTATAGATGAATGGATTCGAAATACGGAAATGGATGATAATCGCCGTTTTCAGGATTTACGGCTATCATTACCGAATCAAACTCTTCTGGATTTTGGCTGCGGTAATGGGGCTTTTTTAAAATTGGTTACTCCGTTATGTAAGGAAGTTGCAGGTGTTGAACTTGAAAAACGTTTGCAGCCTTATTTTTTAAGCCAAGGACTAAAGGTTTACGAATCACTATCTGAACTTGAAGGTGAGTATGATTGGATTACAGCTTTTCATGTGATAGAACATTTATCTGATCCTGTTCCAATTTTAAAAAAACTAAGTATGCATCTCAAATCAAACTCAGGGAAATTACTTGTAGAAGTGCCTTCCAGTCAAGATGCACTTTTGACTTTATATGGAAGTATCCCATTTCAAGAATTTACATACTGGAGTTGTCATCTTTATTTATATAACGAATTTACACTTAGAAAACTTGCTGAAATGGCTGGACTCAAAGTCCAAATGATCAAACAAATTCAGCGTTATCCTTTATCTAATCATTTGTATTGGTTGTCGAAATCGAAACCAGGTGGTCATAAAGCATGGCCATTATTAAATAACCCCGATTTACAGTCTGCTTATGCGAATGTCCTAGCTTCCATTGGGGCTTGTGATACTATAAGTGCAATTTTAGTAAAATAGATTTATATATGAATATTACAAAAGATATTTCAAATTTTATAGTTTTTTCAGAAGAAAGTATAGCATCTGCTCTTAAAAAAATCAGTGATAGTAAATCTAAAATTGTTTTTTCAGTTACTGAAAATGGAGTTTTAGAAGGTGTATTGACTGACGGTGATTTTAGAAGATGGTTACTACAGCAAACTAACATCGATTTAAATATTCCCGTTTCCAATATAACGAATAAAAAATTCAAATTTTTCTTTTATTCAGATCCGACAGATAAAATTGCAACTGCATTTGGTAATGGTGTCGATTACATCCCGTTAATTGATAAAGAACATCATTTAGTTGCAATTGCAAAACGAGAATCTGAATTAGTAAAAATTGGTGAGTTCATCATAGATGATAAATCGCCGGCTTTTGTTATTGCTGAAATTGGAAACAATCATAATGGGAGTATTGAATTAGCAAAACGTTTGGTTGATGAGGCTATTGAAGCAGGAGCTGATTGTATTAAATTCCAAATGAGAAATCTTGAATCCTTGTATAATAATCAAGGAAATGCAGATGATGCAAGTGAAGATTTGGGTTCTCAATATGTATTGGATTTATTAAATAAATTTCAGTTAAACAATGAATCTCTTTTTCAAGTATTTGATTACTGCAAATCAAAGGGAGCATTACCTTTGTGCACACCATGGGATTTGGAGAGTTTAGAAATTCTCGAAAAATATGGAATGCCAGCGTATAAAATTGCATCAGCGGATCTAACGAATCATGAACTACTATCTGCGGTGATAAAAACAGGAAAAACTGTTATCTGTTCTACGGGTATGTCTAGTGAAGATGAAATTATTGAATCGGTAGGATTGATGAAACATTTGGGAGGAAATTTCATTCTTCTCCATTGTAATTCTACATACCCGACTCCATTTAAGGACGTGAACTTACTTTACATTCATCGTTTAAAGGAAATAGGCAATTGTTTTGTTGGATACTCTGGTCATGAGCGCGGAACAAGCATTGCAATCGCTTCTGTTTTATTAGGTGCTAAGGTGATTGAAAAACATATCACTTTGGATAAATCTATGGAAGGAAACGACCATAAAGTAAGCCTGTTGCCTTCAGAGTTTAAAGCAATGGTGCAGGGGATTCGCGAAGTAGAGCAGTCCTTAGGTAACAGAAATTTAAGAGTGATTTCACAAGGCGAATTTATGAATCGCGAAGCACTCGCAAAAAGTTTGGTTATCAATTGTAATTTAAAAGAGGGTGAGACAATCAAACAAGAGATGATTTCCATAAAAAGCCCTGGAAAAGGATTACAACCGAATAGAAAAAAAGAACTGATTGGAAGAACTGCAAAACGAAATTTCAATGCAGGAGATTTTTTCTTTGCCAGTGATTTAGAAGAAGGTATCGTTAAAGCTAGAAATTTTAAATTCAAGCGACCTTGGGGTGTTCCAGTTCGTTATCATGATTTTCAAAGTATTTTATCAAAGACAAGCCCGGATCTTTTAGAATTTCATTTAAGTTATAAAGATATGGAATTGGACTTAAATCGATTCTTTAAGGAACCATATAAAACGTTAGGTTATGTAGTTCACAGTCCAGAATTGTTTGCAGGTGATCATCTACTTGATCTTTGCTCTAAGGACAAAGAATATAGAATGCACTCCATTGCAGAATTGCAGAAAGTAATTGAAATCACTAAAAAACTCAATCATTATTTCCCATCCACAACGAAGCCTTTAATCGTTACGAATGTAGGGGGATTTACAGAAGATGCTCCATTAAGTGAAAGTGAGCGTGAAACTTTGTATGAAATATTAGTGGATAGTCTTTCTAAACTAGACCAAAAAGAGGTAGAAATCATTCCTCAAACTATGCCGCCTTTCCCTTGGCATTTTGGCGGACAACGTTACCATAATTTATTTGTAGATCCTGATGATACAGCTAGATTCTGCGAAAAATATGGTTACCGAGTTTGTTTCGATACATCTCATTCTAAATTAGCTTGTAACCATCATAGATTTTCCTTTAAAGAATTTGTAGAGAAAGTTGGACCATATACAGCACATTTACATCTTGCGGATGCTGTTGGAGTGGATGGGGAAGGGTTGCAAGTTGGTACAGGAGATATCGACTTTCATGCATTAGCTGATGATCTGACTCAAAATTCTCCAAAAGCCTCTTTCATTCCTGAAATATGGCAAGGACATAAAAATGAAGGGGAAGGCTTTTGGATTGCTTTAGATCGTATGGAAAAGTGGTTTTAGGGAATTGAATTTTTGAAGTCCTTATTTTTAGTAACTACTGCGTTAGAAGAAACATGGCCGGAAAACTCTCCAATATTATTTTTAGGGGAGTGGTGCAAAATTTATTCAAGAAAAAATAAATGGCAAAATTTAGAGACGGAAGTTTTGCCAAACCATTGGGATGATCGAAATAAACTTTACCATGATTATCTTTATTTAAAAGAATTTCATGAGCGTTTGCTTTCTGATTTAGCGGTTAAGTTAAATGAAATTCATGGTGTAAATCATTCGAAAAGGTATTGGAGAATTTTAATCGGTCCTTGGCTCGGATATTTTTCTCAAATGTTGTTCGATCGCTGGGTGACGATCCATCAGGCATTAGATCGTTATAATTTATCAGAGACGATCATTATCAAACAGCCTGAAGAAGATATGATTCCTAACGGAATGGTAGAATTTCCTCATTTTTTTCTAAGTGATGAATGGAATCATTATCTGTATGCAACTATTCTGGAAAAAACAAATAGACTGAAGCTTAGGTATATTACTGTCTCTGATCGATTTACGGAAAAATTTCGCATCTCTACTAAGAACTCGCAGAAGAGAAATAAGAAGCAGTTTCTTCTTTCTATTTATAATAAAATTGCAGGTTTTTGTTCTTTTCAGACAGATGCTTTTTTTATTTCTTCTTACCTGCCGTTACGAAAAGAAATACAATTGAATTTTCGCTTTCGACAGATTCCTCAGATCAGAAGACTTGTGCCTGTGGAATCCTCCGAGACGGACGTCCATAAGCGCGATTGGTATTTAAGTGGAGAAAGTAAATCAGAGTTTGAATCTTTTGTTAGATCAATGATTCCTAGACAGATACCGAAATCGTATTTGGAAGGATATGCAAAATTAGTAGATAAGGCAAATTCACTTCCTTGGCCTTCTTCTCCAAAAATCATTTGGACATCTAATGCGCATAATGCGGATGATGTTTTTAAAGCTTGGGCTGCAGATAAGACAGAGAAAGGTTGTCCTCTTGTGATTGGCCAACACGGAGGACATTACGGATCAGGGAAATGGACTTTTGTCGAAGACCATGAAGTTGAAATTTCAGATCGATACTTAAGTTGGGGATGGAATGATCCAAAGAGAAGTAAAGTTTACCCTTTAGGGCAGATCAAGGGCAAACGCCCCCTAGGAATCGACCATTCCGCACAGAAAAGAACTTTATTAGTCTCAGCTATTCTTCCTAGATACAGTTATCATATGTACAGTTCCGTTGTTGCTGGACAATGGTTGTCCTATCAACAAGATCTTTTTCATTTTGTTTCAGAACTTCCTAAATTCATCCAGGATACTTTAATTATACGTTTGCATTCGGAAGATTATAAATGGAATCAAAGACTGCGTTGGCAGGAAAAATTTCCAAATATTGAACTTGATGAGGGTTTTGTTTCGATGGATCATCTGATTTCACAAAGTAGATTGTATATTTCCACATATAATGCTACTACCTTTCTGGAATCATTTACCATGAATATACCCACAATTGTTTTTTGGAACCCTGAACATTGGGAACTAAGAGAATCCGCAGTTCCCTATTTTGAAGAATTAAAGCGAGTTGGTATCTTTCATGATACTCCAAAATCAGCTGCATTACACGCGGAAAAAATTTGGGATCATTTGGATGTATGGTGGAATTCCGAAATTGTTCAGTTAGTTCGAGAAAGGTTCTGTAGACGGTATTCTCATCTAACGGAAGATATTCTAGATAGATTGGAAATTGCTTTGAAAGAAGTTGTCGCTTCTGTGTAGAAAATTATTCTACGGAATTGTTATTAAATCAATTTGTATTAAAATTAAAGGAAATTTTATGAAATCATTACTTCGTCGTTTTGTCATTTGGGCCTTTGCAAACCCTATATCAAGAAGGATCATTAATTTGGAACTTTATAATTTCTTTGAAAACGTAAAAGTAAAAACAGATAAAAAGGATATTAGTTTTTTTGGTTTTGGTGATGTTCCCGTTTGGAGAGCAAAAACTTTATTCACAAAGGAACCTGAAACTATCGATTGGATCAATACTTTTCCAGAAGGATCTGTTTTTTGGGATATTGGTGCCAATGTAGGAAGTTATTCAGTATACGCGGCAAGTAGAGACAAGGGTTTGAAGGTTCTTGCTTTTGAACCTTCTGCAGCAAATTATTTTTTACTTAACCGTAATATATTTTTAAATCGCATGGATGATGCCATTAGTGCGTATGCTGTTGCATTCAATGATCAAGATTCTTTAGGTTTTTTTCATATGAATTCTGACCTTCCTGGTGGAGCAATGAATCTTTTTAGTGAAGAAGCTGTTCAGGAAACAAAGATAGGTTTGGATATGATTCAAATGAATTGTAAACAAGCAATGGTTTCCTATTCTATAGATTCCTTTGTCGAACTATATAAACCTCCGTTTCCAAATTATATAAAAATAGATGTGGATAACATTGAAGATAAAATTGTGAAAGGCGGACTAAAAACAATTAGAAATCCTAAAGTAAAATCCGTTTTAATAGAATTAGATGATAATGACGTGGAATATGGAAAAAAGGTTCTACAAATGATGAAGAAAGCTGGTTTTCACAATTATGAGAAAAAACATTCTCCTATGTTCGAAAATAGTAAATTTTCATCTTTTTATAACTATATTTTCTATAGAAAATGACGCATATTTACCTAAATCATATTTTAGGCTTAGATACTCCTTCTTACGCGAATTCCGGTAAGATGGAGATTTTAAGGACTCGTTCTATCTCCAAAGGGGACAGTTCGAACGAGGCCGAGTTGTCTTTTACAAACCATATGGGAACTCATATTGATGCTCCCTATCATTTCGGTTCGGAAGGAAAAGCGCTCGATGAATATCCTGCAAATTTTTGGGTTTGTGAGTCTCCTTATATCATTGAATATAATGCGGCTCCTGCTGAAAGATTAGGTTTGGAAACCTTACTTCCTTTTTTGAAAAATATTCCAGACCCAACGGATGTATTGATTTTAAAAACAGATTTCGAAAAATACCGAAAAGATAATTTAGAATACTATTGTTTTCAAAATCCAGCGATTGAACCGGAAGTAGGGATTTGGCTTAGAAAAAATAAAAATTTAAAGTTTTTTGGATTTGATTACATTTCATTAAGCAGCCGTTCACATAGAGCCATGGGGAGAGAGTCTCACCAGGCCTTTCTTTGTGCCAAGGTGAATGATATTGAGATTAAAGGGGATTCTATTCTTTTGATTGAAGATATGAAATTATCCGAACTGAAACAACCGGTTACAAAATTGATAATATCACCACTTCTTTTTGAAAAAGCAGACGGCGCCCCCGTGACAGTGATTGCAGAAGTCTAAATCTATTTTTGGTGAGTGAGTTATGACAGAGAATATTAAATATAATAATGAAAACATAAGTAACTATTTTAAGGAAAACCGAGTTCAATGGAACCAGTTTTATGAATCGGAAAAAAATGTTATCGAAAAGGTATGGCCAGGTGGAAATCCAAAGGTATTAGATATTGGTTGTGGTTGCGCCGGATTGGGACTTGCTTTGAAAGAAAGATTCGGACATACACTTTATACTGGAATTGAAATCAATTCACAGGCTGCTATTATTGCCAAAGAAATATATCCAGAAGCTTTAGTTTTAGATGAGGATTTTTTAAAACTCAAACATCCTTCTATTAAAGAAAACGACTTCGATATTGTATTTTCTTTAAGTTGTATCGACTGGCAGTTAAATTTCGAAGTTATGTTAAAGAAAGCATGGGCCATGGTAAAAGAAGGTGGAGTGTTTATCGCAAGTTTTCGGATTACTGCTGGTGAAACAGTTAACGACATTAAAAAATCTTATCAATATATTAATTATGACGGAATTGAGGAAGGAGAAATTGCTCCTTATGTTGTGTTAAATGCGAAAGAACTAATGTCTCACTTCGAAAATTTAGGAGCAGGAGATATTTATGCATATGGTTATTATGGACCTCCTAGCAAAACAGCAAAAACTCCTTACATAAAATTATGTTTTGGTGTTCTGGCCGTTACAAAACCAAAATCTAATGAAACAAAATTTAATAGAGAGTTTTTACTCCCTGAAGATCTTCTTAGCATTATTGGTTAACTCAGTATTTAGGAAATTATTTTATTACAATGAATTCTAATTTAAGAAAACCATTATTAGATCCGAGTTTAGAAAGGCCAGACTGGCAAAAGTCAACACCAAGGACGAATGAAAAACTTTGGTTAGATAAAAATGAAAACTTAGATCCTTACTTATTGGAAGTCACATCTTCAATTCTATCTGAATTGAATCCAATGACATTGTCTACTTACCCGGAATGTGCTGAATTATATAGAAAAATAGCGAAATGGACAAATACATCTCCTGATTCATTGATTCTTACTCCTGGAAGTGATGGTGCGATTCGTTTGGCCTTCGAGGCCTTTATCAACGAAGGCGATTCTGTAATCCATACTTTGCCCACATTCGCTATGTATCCTGTATATTCTAAAATGTTCGGGGCAAAAACATATCCTCTTGTTTATGAAAAGTCTGAAGATGGACCAAAACTTACTCTTGAAAAAATACTTTCTCATATCAATGAAATTAAACCTAAATTGTTTTGCCTTCCGAATCCGGACAGCCCTACTGGAACTGTTTTAGAATTAAAGGATATAAAAAGAATTTTAGCAGTATGTATCGAAACAAATACGATTGTTCTTATTGATGAAGCGTACCATCCATTTTATGAAGACACTTGCGTTGGATTGATCCATGAATTTAAGAATATGATAGTTGCAAGGACATTTGCAAAAGCTTGGGGACTAGCTGGTCTTAGAATCGGTTATGCAGTTGGAAATCCTGAGATCATTAAGTTTTATCATAAGTTGAGACCTATGTATGAAGTAAGCACAATAAGCATTGCCTTTATGGAAAAAATGATGGATCATGCGGATGCTATGTATGATTCGGTGAGAAGACTGAGTGAAGGTAAAAAATACTTTTGTGAAGAGATGAAGTCGCTTGGATTTAAAGTTTTGAAAACACATGGTAATTTTCAGCATGTAAGTTTTGGAAACTCTGCAGAAAAAATTCATGAAGTTTTAAAAAACCATGTTTTATATAGAGAAGATTTTAAAGAGGAATGTTTGTCCGGATATAGTCGTTTTTCTATAACAACCATTGAAAAATTTAGACCGATTGTCGATTTAATTAAAAAGGAAATGAAAAATGGATAATTTAAATCAGAAAATTGCAAAAGTGGCAATTATAGGATGCGGAAGAGTATCCGGTCACCATTGCAGATCTGTTATTGAAACGGAAGGAGCTGAGTTAATTGCTGTTTGTGATTTAGATGAAAATAAAGCAAACGCATATAGAGATCAGTATGGAGCAAAATCTTATACTAATTACCATAAGATGCTCGCTGAGAATCCTGAAATCAATACTGTTGCTATTATTACTCCTTCCGGAATGCATTTTGAGCATGGATTGGAAATTTTAGAGAAATACAAAAAAAATCTAATCATTGAAAAACCTACGTTTATGAAACCTTCCCAGTTAGATCAGGTTTTTGATTTAGCTAAGAAAAATGGAGTTCATATATTCCCTGTTTTTCAAAACCGACATAACCTTGCCGTTCAAAGGGTAAAACAAGGTTTGATTTCAGGAGAATTGGGCAAAATCAGAATTGTTTCTGTTCGTGTTAGATGGTGTCGTCCACAACATTATTACGACCTAGCTCCTTGGAGAGGAACTTATTCCATGGATGGTGGTTGTTTGACGAATCAAGGAATTCATCATATTGATTTAATGCGTTTTTTTGGTGGAGATGCCGTTGAAGTATGTGCAAAGATGAATACTCAAGGTGCAAAAATCGAAGTGGAAGATACTGCCGTTGGTTCCGTTCTTTTTAAAAATGGAGCATTAGGTTCTGTTGAAGTTACAACTGCAGCAAGGCCAATTGATTTTGAAGCTAGTTTATCCATAGTCTGTGAAAATGGTTTGGCACAAATTGGCGGAATTGCAGTTAATGAACTTCAGATTTATACACCTGATCCAACGGTTTGTTCCGTAAATTCAGAAGACTTTTCAGGAAACGTATATGGTCGAGGTCATTTTAAGTTATATCAGGAGATTGTTAATTTTTATCAAAAAAATGAACCATTTTCTGTTAGTAATGATGATGCTAAATCAACAATTCGACTTTTGAATGCCTTTTACTTAGCAGATGAAAAAAATAGTTGGATAAATGTAGATAAAGCAACCGAAAGTTATAGATTGGGTTCGGCTAATGAAAATTTAGCGAATCTTTATCGCACTCCCAAAAATTAAATTACGGAATTAATAACTAGGATTTTATTATGAGAACAATTGGTATCGTACCTGCAAGAATGGCTGCATCTAGATTTCCCGGAAAGCCAATGTATCCTATATTAGGAAAACCTATGGTAGAACACGTATTTCGTAGAGCAAAACTATATGAAGGTTGGGATGAATTGGTAATCGCCACATGTGATGAAGAAATTGCTAACTTTGCAAAAAGTCAAAACTTTCCTGTGTTTATGACTGGTTCACACCATACAAGAGCTTTGGATCGAGTGGCTGAGGCGGGAACAAAGTTCGATACAAAATTAGAAGATGATGACATTGTAGTTTGTGTTCAAGGTGATGAACCTATGTTATCACCTGATATGATGGATGCCGTCGTTGCTCCTCTTAAAAAAGATAAATCCATTCCTGCAACCGTTCTTGCAATGCATATTACGGAAGAAGATATTTGGAGAAACCCGGATACTGTGAAAATTATACACAATGCAAAGGGTCAAGTATTGTATACTTCTCGGATGCCACTGCCTTATTCTAAGGGTAGTTTTTCACCTGAATTAGGAGCTAGAAGAATTTACGGAATATTTGCTTTCCGTTGGAAATACTTACAAGATTTTACGAACCATCCTGAAACTCGTTTGGAACAATTAGAAGCTTGTGACAGCAATCGGATTTTGGATATGGACTTTACGCAATACATTGCTCCTTACCCATATGTGAAGTCCTATTCAGTTGATAGTCCAAGTGATATCACTTTGGTGGAAAATCATATCAAAGAAGATAAATACTTCGGATTGTATTAATCCCTTTAGAAAAATATAACTATGGATAAATTGAGAGTAGGCATCGCGGGTTATGGAGTCGTCGGTAAAAGACGGAGGGATTGTGTCGATAGACATCCTAATATGAAAGTTGTTGCCGTTTGTGATAAGGTTTTCCAAGAAGAAGGCGAGTTTTCTGATAAAGTTAGATACTATTCTGATTACAATCGCCTTCTGAATGAAGACCTGGATTTACTGATCGTTTGTCTCACAAATGATATTGCACCAGATGCAACCATTGCCGGTTTGAATAAAGGTCTACATGTTTTCTGTGAAAAACCTCCGGGAAAAAATTTAGATGATATCAAAAGAGTCATTCAAACAGCAGAAAACAATCCAAAACTCAAACTCATGTATGGATTCAATCATAGATACCATGAGTCGATAAAAGAAGCATTGCAGATTATACATTCTGGCAAACTTGGAAAAATTATCAACCTACGTGGTGTATACGGAAAATCGAAGTTAATTACATTCAACCAACCAGATTGGAGAACAAAAAGGGAAATTGCGGGAGGCGGAGTTTTGTTAGACCAAGGCATTCATATGGTGGATCTAATGAGGCTTTTTGCTGGAGATTTCACGGAAGTTCATAGTTTTATTTCCAATGATTTTTGGAAATATGATGTAGAAGATAATGCTTATGCAATCATGAGAACACCTGAAGGTGTTGTTGGTATGTTAAATTCCTCTGCAACCCAGTGGAGACATCGATTCCATTTGGATATTAATTTGGAAAAGGGAAGTATCATCTTAGGCGGTATTCTTTCCGGTTCAAAAAGTTATGGTGCTGAAACAATGACGATTGTCACTGCGGATCCCGATAACGACAATGGCGATCCGATCGAACAAACCACTCGTTATAATAAAGATTTTTCTTGGGATGAAGAAATTTCATATTTTTCTGATGCAATCCTTCAAAATAAAGAAATCAAAAGTGGGTCTTACATTGAAGCATTTGAAACAATGAGACTTGTTTACCGAATATATTATGCGGATCCTAATTGGCGTAAAACTTATTCCATTCCAAATCCTGATTCTATTTAATTACTATTTATGCAGATTCAATTCAAAGACAAAGTAGTTTTGGTCACAGGCGGAACGAGAGGGATTGGAAAAAAAATCGCGGATGATTTTTTAGCTTTGGGTGCGAAAGTCATTATTACTGGAACAAATTCAGAACCATCCACGGAAATTAAGGAATCTGCTTTTATATATTGTTCTGTTGACTTCCAAAGTAAGGAAAGTTTAAAACAGTTTGTCCAATATTTGGAATCTTTGAATCAAATTGATGTATGTATCAATAATGCTGGTATCAATCGAATTAACTATCTCGAAAATACTTTGGATGAAGATTGGGACGATATGTTGAGTGTAAATTTAAACGCTCCCTTTTTTGTAACTCGAGCAGTTTCCAGAATAATGAAAAAACAATCTTACGGAAGAATTGTAAATATTTCCTCTATATTTGGTAAGGTGAGTCGTGAAAAAAGAAGCATCTACTCAATCACAAAATATGCAGTTAGAGGTTTGACAGTATCTTCGTCAATTGAATTGGCAAAACACAATGTACTAGTGAATACAGTTTCTCCTGGATTTGTAATGACAGATTTAACTAAAAAAAATCTGAGCGAAGTGGAGATGAAACAATTAGAATCTCAAATTCCAATTGGGAGACTTGCTCAACCGAATGAAATTGCGAATGTTATCCTATTTTTATCAAGTGACCACAATACTTACCTGACAGGACAAAATATCATTGTAGACGGAGGATTTGTGAATGTATAAAGAAATTCATATAAAGTCTTCTCAAAAAGAATATGAGGTATCATTTGTAGATGATATCTTTACATTAATTCAAAAATTTATTAATGACGGATCTTTCCTAGTTGTTGATTCCAAAATCTACGATTTGTATCTTAAGGAAAAATTAGATCACTCTTTACTGGGAAAAAAAATACTATTAATCGAAGCAGAAGAACAAAATAAAAATATTGAATCTTCGCAAAAATTGATTCAAACATTGGTAGAAAATTCAGTAAAACGAAGTAGCAAAATTGTTGCGATAGGTGGAGGAATTACACAAGATATAGTTTGTTTTACTTCTTCTATTTTGTTTCGGGGTGTTCCTTGGGTTTTTATTCCTACAACTTTGCTAGCGCAGGCAGATAGTTGTATTGGAGGTAAATCATCGATAAACTTCCGGAATGTTAAAAATTTAATCGGAACTTTTAATCCTCCTGATAATATTTACATTGATCCTATTTTTTTAAACTCGCTTTCTGAAGAGGATGTAAAATCGGGAATCGGTGAAATGTATCATTACTTTTTTCACAGCGCATCACCTTTGATTCAAGATTTTCATAATGATCGATTACATGTTCTTTCAGATCGTTCCTTACTTGTTAAATACATTTATGAAAGTTTAACGATAAAAAAGGAAGTAATTGAAATTGATGAATTTGACCGAGGAGTGAGGCGTAAATTCAACTATGGACATACATTCGGACATGCGATTGAAGCTTTGACTGATTATCAAGTAAATCATGGCCAAGCAGTAACCATTGGCATGGACTTAGCAAATTTTCTCTCTTTCCAATTCGGATTGATTTCTGAAAATGAATATAATTCTATGAGCGTTTTATTAAGAGCAAATTTTCCTAAATTTTCCTTTTCTAGTTTTTCTATCGAAGAATATACTTCTTTTCTTCAAAAAGATAAAAAAAACGTAAATTCTAATCTTACATGTATACTTACCAAAGGTGCAGGGCATCTGGAAGTTTATGAAATGGAATTGAATGACACAAACAAGTCATTGATTTCAACTTATTTCGCTGAAGAATATTTAAAACCAGTTTAATTTTTTAAGAGCCTTTATATGAAAAAGAAAATTTTTATTTCTACATATCCGTTTGGAAATTACGATCCAGAACCGCTGCGGTTATTAAATGAAACCGGTTGGGAAATTCTAACCAATACTTTTAAAAGAAAATTAAAGTCTGAAGAAGTGGCAGAAATTGCAAAAGACGTGGATGGGATCATTGCGGGAACTGAAGATTTAACACCTCTAATCCATAAGAATCCAAATTTAAAGTTTATATCCAGAGTCGGCATTGGACTTGATTCCGTTCCTCTTTCTTTATGTAAGGAAAAAAATATTAGAGTTTCCTATACTCCTGATGCAGTTACAAAAGCTGTGGTTGAGTTAACAATAGGACTTATGGTATCTATTACTCGTTTTGTTCCAAATGCAGATAGGGAACTGAGAAAAGGGAAGTGGTCTAGATTTACTGGCAAAAGATTGGGAGAGAGTACGATCGGTCTTATTGGACTTGGCAGAGTCGGAACAAACGTTCTAAAGATTCTTGCTGGATTTTCTCCTAAAAAAATTCTTATCAATGATTTGATAGATAAAACGAAAGAAGTTGAATCTATACTACGTGAATCAGGAGTTTCATTTGCTTTTGTGGATAAAGATCAAATCTATAAAGAATCTGATCTAGTCTCACTGCATGTTCCATTAACAAAACTGACACGAAATTTAATTGGTAAAGATCAATTGAATCAGTTCAAAAAAGATTCCTTTTTGATCAATACTGCCCGCGGTGGAATTATTAATGAATCTGATTTATATGATGCGTTAAAAAATAATATAATTTCCGGGGCAGCAGTGGATGTTTTCGAAGAAGAACCATATAAAGGAAATTTATGTGAACTCGAAAATATTCTTCTGACACAACATATGGGTTCTTGTTCCTACGATTGCAGGTTATTAATGGAGAGAGGGGCTGCGGAAGAAATAATTCGTTTTTTTAAAGAGGAACCTCTTCAAAGTGAAGTTCCTTCAGACGAATATCTCAACCAAATCTAGTAGATAAGAATATTTGTTTCTTTGATGATAAATAATAAAGATTCCAATTCAACTACCGTTCTAATTTGGGATCAGACAGATCCTCCTCCAAAATTTGAAGGAATCACTTTATTATGGAATGAGTTTTTAGAAGACAAAAATTCAAATTTGTTTTCTATTCCGAGACTTGTAGAACAAAATTCAGATAAATACAGAGAATTTTATTTAGGTTTGGCCCATGACTTGGGAGAGTTTAAAATCAAAGGCCGTATGATTGTTGATTGGTTGGAAATAAAACCTGGGCTCAGCTTTTGGTGGATGACTCTAATTGTTGAAAATAACTATGGAAAAACTCTAGAGATTCCCAATCGTATTAAGTTTTTTGCTTTGTTTGATTTTTTGGAAAACAGAGAAGTTAATACACTAAAAATTGTCACCGGGAATAAGCTTTTATATAAGTCTGTAAAAGAATATGCAGCGGAAAAAAAAGTAAATTTTAAATTCAATTTTAATGACTCTTCTCTAGCGAAATCAGTTTTTGAAAGAATTTATTCTTATTTTCCTCTTTTTTCTAAAGTAGTTCTCTTTTTTTTACATTATACTTTAATTAGGTGGAGATTTCTTTTTAATTCAAAACAAAAATACAAACCGGCAAAGTACGTTTTTATCAATTATTTTTTAAATTTTAGCCTTGGTATTGAAAAAGGGACTCCGTTTTCTTCCGATTATTGGGGGAAAATTATTCCAGCCTTAAACCAGGCAAACATAAGCACACATTGGCTCCATTTTTATGTAGATTATAATTTACTGCCAACTGTCAATAAGGCCGTCTCATTAACAAAATCATTCACGCAGTCTGAAAGAAACCAACAACACACTCTAATTGACAGTTACCTTTCTTTTTCTATTTTGTTTAAATCCCTTATTGATTATTTTAAAATTTATTTTATTTCTTTAAAGATTGGATTAATAAAAAAAGCCTTTCGATATAAAAAAGCAAATATTTGGGAACTTTATAAAGAGGATTTGATTGATTCCTTGAGGGGACGAGCCTCCTTATTAAATTGTATATATGTAAATCTTTTTTCTAAGATATCTCTTGATTTGGTTTCTTCTGAGAAAGTATTTTACTTACAGGAAAACCAGTCATGGGAGATCGCACTGGTTCATGCTCTGCAGTCTAAAAATATAGAAGTTATTGGTGTTCCGCATGCTACAATTCGCTACTGGGATTTGAGATATTTTTACGATCCGCGTTCTTATGTAAAAGAAGGACATTGTCCGCTTCCGTACCCTAATCAAATCACAATTAATGGGCCTGGAGCAAAATCGGCGTTACTGGATTCTAAATTTCCAAAGGAAAAAATTATAGATGTAGAAGCGCTTAGATATATGTTTTTAAGCCGTTTCAACAATAGAAAAAAAACTTCGGTGAAGCGAAAAACATTTTTAAAGATGTTGGTACTCGGGGATTACCTTCCTTCGGCAACCGCAAAACAAATGTCTGTATTACAAGAAGCCTATTCTGGCGTGGATAACAACATTGAAATCACTGTGAAACCTCATCCTATTTGTCCCGTAAATAAAGAAGATTATCCGAATATTCAATTTGATGTAATTACGGATTCTTTAGTGGATGTTTTGGAATTATTTGATTTAGTTTATACTAGTAATATAACTTCTGCATCCGTGGACGCGTATTGTGCAGGTCTTCCCGTAATTTCATTTCTTGATGGGGAGACATTGAATATGAGTCCTTTGCGAGGAAGAAAAGGTGTTTTTTTCATATCTAATTCGACTGAGTTGGATCTTGCAGTTCAAGCGGCGAAAGAAATGAAAACAAGTGATTTAGATATATTTTTTAATTTGGATGAAAATATTCCTAAATGGCGGCAATTACTTAAACTATGATGATTATACTTGAGGCTATTATTAAATGAAAACTGTCATACTATGCGGTGGTTTAGGAACTCGTTTGAGTGAGGAAACAACAGTAAAACCAAAACCAATGGTGGAAATTGCTGGAAAACCAATTCTCTGGCATATTATGAAAATATACGAATACTTCGGATACAATGAGTTTGTATTGGCACTTGGATATAAAGGCGAAGTGATTAAGGATTATTTTATTAATTATCATGCCAGGATGAGTGACCTCACTGTAAGTTTGAAGTCTGGAACTGCGCGTTATTCCAATCCAACTGCTGAAGACTGGAAAGTTGACATGATAGATACAGGGGCATTAACAATGACGGGTGGACGATTACTTCGCCTGAAAGACCAATTAGCAAATTCTGGTACATTTATGCTTACCTATGGCGATGGTGTTTCCAATGTAGATATTGGAAAACTAGTCGAGTTTCATAAATCACATGGAAAACTGGCAACTGTAACTGCAGTTAGGCCTCCCGTCCGTTTTGGTGAATTAGCTATTACTGGGAATCAAGTAACTCAATTCCAAGAGAAACCACAAGCAGAAGTCGGTTGGATCAATGGTGGATTTTTTGTTTTCGAACCTGAAGTATTGAATTATATTAAAGATGATTCCATAATGTTAGAAAGAGCTCCGTTGGAGGCTCTTGCAAAGGAAGGACAACTTATGGCATTTCATCATCCTGATTATTGGCAATGTATGGATACTCTAAGAGACAAACAGACGTTAGAAGAATTGTGGCAACATAATAAAGCTCCTTGGAAATTGAAATAAATATGTTTCAGAATATTTATTATGGTAAAAGAGTATTAATTACCGGACATACCGGCTTCAAAGGAGCTTGGTTGTCAGTCTGGTTACATTCGTTAGGTGCAGATGTTGCAGGTTTCTCATTGGATGTACCAACGGAAACAAATCATTTCGAATTATTAGAACTACCTAAGAAAATAAAAGATTTTCGGGGAGATATCCGAGATCGTAATGCTCTTGCTAAAACAATTGATGAATTTAAACCTCAGTTCATTTTTCATATGTCCGCACAAGCGCTTGTTAGAAAATCTTATTTAGATCCAGTAGAAACATTTGAAACTAACGTTATGGGAATGGTGAACCTCCTTGATTTAGTTCGCACAAGAGATTGGATCGATGTGGCTGTTTTGATTACTAGTGATAAAGCTTATCGAAACGATGAATGGTGTTGGGGTTACAGAGAGACAGATGCACTTGGTGGACACGACCCTTACAGCGGATCAAAAAGTTGTGCTGATTTAGTAGCTCATTCATTTTATCATTCCTTTCTAAAAGAATCTAAAACTAGAATTGCTATCACAAGAGCTGGGAATGTGATTGGAGGTGGTGACTGGGCCGCTGATCGAATTGTACCTGATTGTATTAAAGCTTGGTCCAAAGGTGAAACTGTATCTATCAGAAGTCCCTTGGCTACTCGCCCTTGGCAACATGTTTTGGAACCATTGAGCGGATATTTATTGTTAGGTGCAAAATTATACCAAAACCAGGAAGGTTTGGATGGAGAGGCTTTTAATTTTGGACCGGAAGCCAGTGTCAATCAAACTGTGTCTGAATTATTGGATGCGATGGCAACTCGATGGCCAGGTGTTCATTGGTCTGTACCCGAAGGTTTCGAAGTTGGTGGGAAAGAAGCAAAACTACTTAAGTTGTCTTGTGATAAAGTTCTTTTTCATTTGAACTGGCAAGCCGTTCTTGGATTTAACGATACAGTTGCTTTTACAGTCGATTGGTATAGAAATTGGTTGGAATCTAAATCTAATATTTACGAATTTACCTTATCGCAGATCAATCGATACTGTGAATTAGCTGCAAAGAAAAATTACGTTTGGATTTCCTGATATGTCCGCAATTTTGTTAGGGATAGTTATTTCACCTCTGAAAGAAATTTTTGATCCGAAAGGTTCAGTACTTCATATGATGCGTTCTGATGATCCTGAGTTTACTAGTTTTGGAGAATGTTATATCTCTGAAGTAAATTTTGGATCCGTTAAGGCGTGGAAATTTCACAAGAAACAAACTCAAAATTTTTCTGTCCCATCTGGCCAAATTAAATTGGTACTTTATGATGATCGGGACGATTCTCCTACGAAAGGGAATTTGCAGGAAGTGGTTCTCGGTAGGCCAAACGAATATAAACGGATTAAAATTCCTCCGAGAATCTGGTATGGATTTACTTGTGTTTCTGAAAATACCGCACTCATAGTTAATTTTACAGATATACCACACGATCCTTTAGAATCAAATCGATTACCGGATAATGATCCTTCGATTCCATATCAATGGAATTTATGAGTACATATAGAATATTAATTACTGGAGGTTCTGGATTACTCGGTGGGCGATTAGTTCAGTATTTTTCTGCAATAGATAATATTGAAATATATTTAGGAACTAGTAAGCCACTCGAACTTCCAAGTTATGTAAAATCAGGAAAAGTAAGGTTTTTGGATTGGGATTCGGAATCGTCTTTAAAATCTGCCTGCCTAGATACAAATGTTATCATTCATTGTGCAGGAATGAATGCACAGGATTGCCAAAAAAATCCAGAAAGAGCACTTGAATTCAATGGATTTACGACTGGTAAACTTTTAGATGCCGCAATAAAAATGAATGTTTCAAGGTTTATCTACATTTCAACTGCACATGTTTATGACAGTCCATTAAAAGGTCTTGTGACTGAAAATTCACCGCTTCTAAATTCACATCCTTATGCAACTAGTAATGTTTCCGGCGAACAACAGGTAAATCAACGTTATGATCGAATTACTGGAATTAACGTTCGTTTATCCAATGCTTATGGAGCTCCTGTATCTCCCTTAGTCAATTGTTGGATGTTGTTAGTGAATGATCTTTGTAAACAGGCAGTGACTACGAATCAAATGGTATTAAAAACTTCAGGAATACAAATCAGGGATTTTATTCCTATATCGGAAGTTTGTCGAGCCATTCATCATCTCCTGAATCTTCCACTGAACATGGACGAACATACATTTAATTTGGGTGGAAATATGTCGATGAGTGTATGGGATATGGCATTATTAATCCAAAAAAGATGTAAAGAAGTTCTAGGTTTTTCGCCAAATTTACAAAGAGTTTCACCTTCTACAAATGAAGTTTCCGAAAATTTTGAATATGATACTACAAAACTTTTATCTACCGGATATAAATATTTGAATTACTATCAATCTGAAATTGATCAGTTATTATATTTTTGCAACTTAAACTTTAAGAACGTTAACTAGAAGAATGAATCCTTTTATCTCTATAGTCATTCCCACATACAATCATTCGCATTTTTTGAAAAAATCATTAGGATCTGTGGTTACTCAATCTTATATAAATTGGGAAGCGATAGTGATTGATAATCATTCATCCGATACTACAGATGAAGTTGTTAATTCCTTCAGCGACTCCCGCATTCGTTTGAAAAAAATACACAACCACGGTATTATTGCAAGTTCGAGAAATCTTGGAATCTTGGAATCAAAGGGAGAATGGATTTCTTTTTTAGATTCAGATGATTTTTGGTATTCTGATAAATTAGAAAAAACTGTATCAGAAATAATAAAACTAAAAAACGAAGTAGAAGTGATTTGTCATAATGAATTTATGGTTTACCTGGATTCTGACGGAAAATCAATTTTAAAATACGGTCCTTACGAAATGGATTTCTATAGGAAAATGTTATTTTACGGCAATCGATTATCTACTTCCGCAACAACTGTGAATCGAAAATTTCTTTTTGAGAAAAAACTTCTATTTAGCGAAGAGAAAGAGTTTGTAACAGTGGAAGATTATGATTTATGGTTGCGGTTAGCCAATGAAAATGCGAGATTTTGTTTCATTCAGGAAACTCTAGGCGAATATACAATTCATGGTTCAAACCAATCAGGTTCTTTGGATAGACATATGAACCACCTGGAAAATTTAATTAAACATCATGTTTTCCAAATACAGAGTTTTGAATTAGATAAAAATAAACTTTGGAGGAAATTTCGTTCAAGACTCAAGTTTGATAAGGCCATTGTGTATTTAAGAGAAAAAAGATTATCACAGGCAGTTATTTTGTTGATTCGCTCATTTTTTAATTCTCCTTCAGTGTTTGTTACTTTATTAACTGCTAAAATTAGTAAATGGATTTGATTTTGTATTTAATTTTTGGTCATTCAGCTATACGTTTTGGTAAAGTAAAAATTGTCCTACCTCTGTTTGATTCTGTCACAGACTTATTTTTTCCGTTAGATAGGAATTACTGCTTCACTAGTTTAGAAAATCAAAATGTCAATTCTACATAAAATACTCGCGGCATCACATCTGCCTTTAAAGTTTTCCAATTCAATTGCTAAGTTTTTGAAAATTAAAGTTAATTCTGATTTAAGGGTTTTATTGTATCATGATATTCCTTTAGACAAGCAGGAACTTTTTCTTGCCCAATTGCAGGAATTATCGAAAGTCTGGAAATTTGTTTCTCCGGAAGAATTCGAAGAAATGATATTGGGAAATAAGGAAATTGTCGGAAAAAACCTACTTTTGAGTTTTGATGATGGTTATATTTCCAATCGAAGAGTAACAGAAGAAGTTTTAGAGAAAATGGGTATTAAGGCCTTATTTTTTATTATATCGGACTTTGTTTCTATTTCTAATTACGAAGATAGTAAAACATTTGTATCAGCAAATGTTTACCCTGACTATACACCGGAACAAGTACCTGATTCTTGGCTACCCATGAATTGGAATGATTTAAAGTTTCTTTTAGAAAAAGGTCATTCTATTGGCTCTCATACGAAAACACATGCAAGATTATCAAAGATAGAAAATTTAGATCAATTAAAAGATGAAATTATAAATTCCAAACAAATTCTTGAAAATAAGTTAGGAATTACTATCAAACATTTTGCATATACTTTTGGTGACTTAGGAAGTTTTAGTGAAATAGCTTTATCAATTGCAAAAACAAATTACGAATTTGTTCACACTGGACTAAGAGGAAATAATTTTAAAACCTATCCTTGGGCCATAAGAAGAGAAGCCACTTCTCCTGAAGATTCATTACAGTTAATTTCTGCCTTTTTAGAAGGCGGAGCAGATGTTTTATATAAAAAGAAACTTCAAATTTATGAATCTTGGGGTTTAAATTGAAATTTTTGATTGCGCCATTACCTAGCTGGAAGGCTTTTTTTTACTCACTCCTACCTGGTAAAATTTCTGATTCTAGTTTTAATAGAACTTGGCAGAGGGATTTAGAAACATCCATTTGGTTTTCTAAAACTTCTTGGTCTTTTGCTGCCATTGCTATTTGGAAAAGAAAGCATTCGTTAAATGAATCGATCACTTTTTGGTTTCCTGAATACTTTTGTAATTCTTCGTTATTTTTACTTCGTACACTAGGAGTTAAGATCGTTTTTTATCCAATAAAAGAGGATAGAGAACCTGACTACAATGCATGTAAAGAA
This sequence comes from Leptospira limi, assembly GCF_026151395.1. Taxonomy (NCBI): domain Bacteria; kingdom Pseudomonadati; phylum Spirochaetota; class Leptospiria; order Leptospirales; family Leptospiraceae; genus Leptospira; species Leptospira limi. The sequence continues at coordinate 2,717,991 of NZ_JAMQPV010000001.1, read as the reverse complement.
CTCTCGTTAGTTCATCAAATTGATGTATTCGTTTTGGTACATTATTTTGGTAAACCAAACAATTCTGTTAGGGCATTTGAATTTTGTTCTAATAAAAATGTGATCTTAGTGGAAGATTGTGCTCATGTTTTAAAGCCGATTAAAGGAATTGGAGAGAAAGGTGATTTTGTGTTGTATAGTCCGCACAAACATTTACCAATTCCAGAAGGTGCTGCACTGATTATAAGAAATAGTGGGCCATCTCAAATTGAATGGAAAGATGAAGATACTCATCAAATAGTTAAGTTATCTAAAGGACATTATCTAAAAGTTAAAAATACTAGGTTTTATTTACTTACTTGGTTTTCTAAAAGATTAGCACAAAAAATTGGAATTCGTTCTCGGAATTCAAATGTTCCAAATTATAATGAGGATAGTTTAAACCAAACAGTTGCTTATCCGTTAATGGCTAATGTTTCTAAACGGTTTCTAATTTCCGCACTTTCTAGTATTGGCGAAGTAGTTCGGCATAAATTTCAGATTCAAAGGATATGGGATGCTGTTCTGGATGAGTTCATCCCAATTCAATCAGAACGATCTGAAAGTTATATTCCCTATTTAACGGAATATAACTTTCCTAATTTGGAGATTGCAAAGGCTAATTTTGAGCGATTGTATTCTCTTCATTACCCTGTTTCCGTTTGGCCTGATCTTCCTCCGGAAATCCGTTCTAATCCACTCTATTATAAAAGTTCTATTCATTTACGAGAAACTAGTTTTTACCTGCCAACCCATTTTTCATTGTCCAGTAAAGAAGTATCTTTATTTAGTAATTCAAAGAATTCTAATATATTTTTTTCACTGGAAGCTACTAATTTGGATGAGGAAAATTGGAATTCGGAATTAAATTCCATCGATGCAGTAAATCTATTGCAAACGCTCTTTTATGGTGAGGCCAAAAAACATATCGAAGGTTGGGGAATTAAACGTATTTTATTGAAATCAAACGGTAAAAAAATTGGCCTAGTTCAAGTTTTATCTAAAACCTATTTTTATTTGTTCCATGTTCTTAGAATCAATCGAGGTCCATTGTTTTATGAAGGTGTTAGTGAAGAGGAAAAAAAATCTGCACTACACTATATTGCTAAATGGGTATCCAAGTTTAGTTTTTTATTTATCAATCCGGAAATGCTAAATACAGGAAAAAACCTTGTATCACTTTTTCGCATGGGTTATCGGACTCGCCGTGCCATTCCTTGGTCATCTTCTTTAGTCGATCTTTCATTGGATTTAGATGATTTAAGAAAAGAATTGGATGGCAAATGGAGAAATATGTTAAATGCAGCGGAGAAAACTGAATTAAAGTTGGTTATAAGTGAAACTGAAGAAAGTTTTCAATGGATTTTAGATAGATACTCAGAACTTATGAATCAGAAAGAATTTTCAGGAATTCCCATCTCTTTTTTAAAAGGAATAAAAGCTGAGTCCGATCAAAATCAAAAGTTAGTTCAGCTAATTGCTATGTATCAAGGTGAAAAGGTAGCGGGGATTTGTATCTCAATGGCTAACGGTACTGGAACTTATTTAGTTGGTTGGAACGGCGAAGAAGGTCGTAAGTTAAAAGCAAATCAATATTTGCTTTGGAATGCAATTGTTTACCTGCGCTCACAATGTTGTCGTTATTTTGATTTAGGGGGTATTGATGAAGAAAATACTCCTAAAATAGCTGAATTTAAAATTGGAGTCAATGGTCAAAGATACGAATTGGCTGGTGAGTTTGTCCGTTAAACAGCAAATGATTTTAGGTATTGATGCCTCCAATATAAGAGGCGGCGGAGGAGTGACCCATTTGGTTGAGCTCTTGAAAGCCGCTGAACCTAAACAGTTTCAATTTCAGAAAGTTATTGTTTGGGGTGGTAGATCTACATTAGATAAAATAGAAGAACGTTCTTGGATGGAAAAAGTTTATGAACCACTTCTAAATAAATCCTTGTTTCATCGGATATATTGGGGAAAGTTTCTCTTACCTAAAAGAATTTCAACTGGGAAAGTAGATTTATTATTTGTTCCAGGTGCAAATTATTCAGGTAATTTTAAACCTTATGTTTCGATGAGTCAGAACTTATTACCTTTTGAATGGAAAGAAATTAAAAGGTATGGGTTCTCGAAAAATTTTTTTCGTTTGATCCTTCTTTTTTTTAGTCAGACATTATCATTTAAGAAAGCCGATGGGATTATTTTTCTAACCGAATTTGCAAGGAAAGTTGTTTTTGATAAAATTAATTTGCTGAATAAACAAACTGAAGTTGTTTTTCATGGAATTAATCAAAAATTTTTTCAAAAACCTAAAAGTGCGAAAGATATCAGCAACTATTCAATAGATAAACCGTTTAAAATTTTATATGTGTCTTTTGTTGGTGAATACAAACACCAATGGAATGTAGTTTATGCAGTCGGGAAATTAATGAAAAACGGATATCCGATTACTTTCGACTTAGTTGGAGGTGCTGATGAAAAAAAACCGGTCGAAAGGTTAAAATTAGCAATAAACGATGTTGATCCTTTAAACAAATACATTCACTATCATAGTTCTATACAGTATTCGGAAATAGAAATTAAATACAAAGAAGCAGACCTTTTTGTTTTTGCCTCTTCCTGTGAAACATTTGGACAAATAGTCCTAGAGGCAATGGCTGCCGGTCTTCCTATTGTTTGTTCTGAGCTCTCGGCAATGAAAGAAATATTAAAAGATGCAGGTGATTATTTTAATCCATTGGATATTGAATCAATCGAAGAATCGATAAAACGAGTTATTGATTCAAAAGACAAACGAAATGAATATTCAAATAGAGCCTACGTACTTGCTAAGGAGTTTTCCTGGAAAAGAACGGCTAACCAAACATTTGGCTTTTTTCATAAAATAAAAGGAAGATTTGATAAAGTATGACAAATTTAATCAACAGAGAAGAATTAGTTTCAATTCTTCAAAAAAGACTTTCTTCGAAAAAGAGCGACTTAAAAAAATTCTTTCATAATTCGGTAGATGAAATTGGAGTGCGATATTGTTATTTAGACGATTTGCTTCCGAAAGAAATTGCCAACCAAATTCATTCTGTTTTTCCTAAAAAAAACGAAATGCGTTTATTGGATAGTTTTCGAGAAAAAAAATATACATCCAAAAACTTTGACCATTTTGATCCTCTACTTAAAGATATTACTTTTGCAATTCAGGACGAGCGAGTGATCAAAGTAATTGAAGAAATAACAGGTATTATAGATCAAAAACCAGATCCTTCTCTGTATGCCGGTGGCCTTAGTTTGATGGAAAAAGGAAACTTTTTAAACCCTCATATAGATAATTCACATGAAATGACCCGAACTATGTATCGTACATTAAACCTTTTGTATTATGTAAATCCGAATTGGTCGTTAGAGAAGGGTGGAAATTTAGAACTTTGGGATACTTCCGTAAGAAATAATATAACCATTGAAAGTTCGTTTAACAGATTAGTTCTTATGGAAACAAATCCGAAATCATGGCATTCTGTAAGTCCAGTAACAGTAGATGAAATCAGGATTTGTGTTTCCAATTATTATTTTTCAAAAACGTCTCCCATTGGAAAAGAATATTTTAATGTAACCAGTTTTAGTGCTAGACCGAATCAAAAATTTGTCAGATTGTTTTCTTCAATTGATAACAAACTTAGAAGTTTTATCCGTCACATTAAAAAAGACGGATTTGGTAAAAAAGATTTGTATCAGAATCATAAAAACACATAGAGAATAAATTAGTGAACGTACCGTTAAAGATCTTAGTCCTTGGTGCTTCGGGTATGTTGGGAAGTACATTGTTTAATGTTTTATCTAAAAATTCAAAGTTTAAGGTTTGGGGAACAGTCAGAAATCCAGAGGTATTAAAATATATCAAAAATTTACACAATGGAATTATATTAACTCATGTAGATGTGATGAATCAAGATGAGTTAATAAGAATTTTTTATGATGTTAAACCAGATGTTGTTATAAATTGTATAGGAATTATTAAACAGCAAAAAGTTGCGGAAGATCCATTAACTGTTATACCAATTAATTCCTTATTGCCACATAGACTTTCTAGTTTATGCAAATTGATTGGTGCACGTCTGATTCTCATTAGCACGGATTGTGTGTTTGATGGGAAAAGAGGAATGTACGTGGAATCAGATCCACCTAATGCTATTGATTTATATGGTAAATCGAAAGAGTTGGGAGAAATATATAATGATAAACATGTATTTACGTTTAGAACTTCCATTATTGGACATGAATTAAACTCCCAGATTTCTTTGGTGAATTGGTTTTTATCGCAACAAGGTATTGTTAGGGGATTTTCGAAAGCCATTTTTTCTGGTTTTCCTGCAAATGAAATTGCGGAGATAATCGAAAATAAAATTATTCCAAATGAAGATTTATTTGGGCTCTACCATGTTTCAGCTGAGCCAATTTCAAAATTTGATCTTTTGCAATTAATTAAAAAACTATATGGATTTGATATTGAGATTAAACTTGAAGATGATTTTGAAATTGATCGCTCTTTGAATTCCGAAAAGTTTAGAAAAGAAACTGGTTATATACCAAAAAAATGGGATAAACTGGTTCAAGATATGAAAGATTACAGAAAAGAATATTTGGATTAATATATGTTTGATAATAAAACTCTCCTCATTACTGGTGGGACTGGTTCTTTTGGCAACACGGTCTTAAATAGATTTTTAAATACTAATGTCAAAGAAATTCGAGTCTTCAGCCGTGACGAAAAAAAACAAGAGGATATGCGAATTTCGCTTAATAATGATAAGCTGAAATTTTACATTGGTGATGTAAGGGATTATGAAAGCATTTCATCCGCATTAGTGGGTGTCGATTATGTATTTCATGCAGCTGCTTTAAAACAAGTGCCATCTTGTGAATTTTATCCAATGGAAGCATTAAAAACCAATGTAATTGGAACTGAAAATGTTTTAAATGCTGCTATTGCTCGCAATGTGAAACGTGTTGTTGTGTTGAGTACTGATAAGGCAGTATATCCAATCAATGCTATGGGAATTTCGAAGGCCATGGCTGAAAAGGTAATGGTTGCTAAATCAAGACAAGTGCCAGAAGGAGGCACAGTTTTTTGTGCTACTCGTTATGGAAATGTTATGGCATCTCGAGGTTCGGTCATTCCTTTGTTTGTTGATCAACTTAAAAATGGGGATCCCTTAACGATCACTGATCCAAATATGACTCGATTTTTAATGTCGTTAGAAGATTCGGTAGATTTAGTTTTACATGCTTTTGAACATGCAAACCAAGGTGATATATTCATTCAGAAAGCACCTGCCTCGACGGTAGGGGATTTAGCGGAAGCATTAAAAGATCTCTTTAAGAAACTAAATATGATAAGAGTGATTGGAACTCGACATGGTGAAAAACTCTATGAGACTTTGGTTTCAAGGGAAGAAATGGCGAAGGCAATTGATATGGGACGTTATTACCGTATCCCTGCTGATAATAGAGATCTAAATTATAAAAAATATTTTGTGGAAGGGGAAGAAAAGGTTTCTGAACTAGATGATTATACTTCACACAACACGAACCGATTGGAAATCAATGACATTAAAGAACTTTTATTAAAATTAGATTATATCCGGGAAGAATTAAATGCTTAAAGTTCTAACGTTAATTGGAACACGTCCCGAGTTAATTAAAATGTCACGGGTTATTTCGGCAATGGATAAGTGCTTTAAACATGTATTTGTTCACTCGGGTCAAAATTATGATTATGAATTGAACCAGGTTTTTTTTGATGATCTCGAGATTAGAAAACCAGATTATTTTCTGAATGTTGCAGAAGATACGGTTGCAAAAACGATTGCTTCTATCTTAGTCAAAATTGACGAAGTATTCGAGAAAGAACAACCTGATGCGTTACTATTTTATGGGGATACTAATACATGTTTGGCGGTGATTTCCGCTAAAAGAAGAAAGATACCTGTTTTCCATATGGAAGCAGGAAATCGATGTTTTGATGAAAGAGTGCCTGAGGAACTAAATCGAAAGATTGTGGACCACTTAAGTGATATCAATATTGTTTTAACTGAGCATGCGAGAAGGTATCTCTTAAGTGAAGGGATTAAACCTGAGACAATTTTCAAATCAGGTTCCCATATGAAGGAAGTTTTAGATTATTATAAGCAAAAAATTCAAAAATCAAATATTTTAAATGAATTGAATCTAAAACCTCAAAATTATTTTTTAGTCAGTATCCATCGTGAGGAAAATGTAGACAGTGAGCAAAACTTAAAGGAGATGTTACAATCTTTGGAAGGGATCGTGAATCATTATAACCTTCCTGTAATTGTATCTACCCATCCCAGAACTAGAAAACGATTGGAATCATTGGGAATTGAGTCGAATGAGAATATTAAATTTCTAAAACCATTTGGATTCCTGGATTATATTTACCTACAACAAAATTCAAAATGTGTTGTATCAGATTCTGGTACCATCACCGAGGAATCTTCCATTCTCAAATTTCCTGCTATTACAATTAGAAATACACATGAACGCCCTGAAGGAATGGATGCAGGAGTTTTAATTATGTCTGGACTAAAAACTTTAGATGTTCTCGATTCCATAAAAATTTCTATTATGGCAAATACATCTAGAGCAACTGAAAATGGGACTGTGGATGACTATTTAGCAGATAATGTATCAATGAAAATTGTGCAATTGGTGCAAAGCTATACTGGTTATATAAATCGAGTGGTCTGGAAAAAGTGAATATTCTTATCATTGTAGACGACTATTTACCGAGTAGCATTAAGGTAACTGCCAAAATGATGCATGAACTTGCTCTTGAACTAAAGCAGTTAGGCAATGAAGTTCTAGTAATAACTCCTGATAGTTACCGAAGAGCGGAAAAATCTTTAGATAAAATTGAAATTTTTGAGGGTATTTCCGTTTTGCGATTTCCATCAGGTAGATTAAAGAACGTATCGAAGATAATCCGACTATTTAATGAATTTCTGTTGCCTTTTCGTGCTTGGATGTATGGGAAATATAAATTTAAAGACTTTAAAATGGATTTGATAATATACTATTCCCCATCCATTTTTTGGGGTTGGTTAGTTTATAAATTAAAAAAGCTAACGAAAACGAAGTCATATTTGATACTGAGAGATTTTTTTCCTCAATGGGCAATAGACAATGGAATCATAAGTAAAAAATCACTGATTACAAAGTTACTTTTGTTAGTAGAAAATTGGAATTATCGTCAAGCAGATACTATTGGGTTAATGTCGCAAAAAAACTTAGAATGGTTTTGTCGATATCACAATTATGATGGAAATGCAAAACTTGAAGTTTTGTTCAATTGGGTAACAGATAAATCATTTTCTTTTCAAGTAGGTGTGGATAAGTCTAATTATAGAAAACAGCTAAATTTAGATGAAAAAGTTGTTTTTTTCTATGGTGGAAATATTGGGCACGCACAAGATATGAGCCAAGTTCTTCGTTTGGCAAAAAGTTTAGAAAACTATGCATCAGCACACATAGTGTTAGTAGGGGCTGGTGATGAAGTGAATATAGTAAGAGAATTTATCAGAGAATCAAATATATCTAATTTAACTCTTTTGGATCCTGTAACGCAAGAAGAATACGCAAAAATGTTAAGTGAATTTGATGTTGGTTTATTTTTTTTAAACTACAATCACTCTACTCATAATTTTCCAGGAAAAATACTGTCTTATCTAGTTCAAGGATTGCCCATTTTAGGAAGTGTAAATCCTGGCAATGATTTAAAGGATATAATTGAAGAAGCTAATGCTGGCTACGTAGTTATATCGGGTGATGATGTTGGTCTATATGAATGTGCTAAAAAGCTTTTAGAAAAAGAGTTAAGATCTTCAATATCAGTGAATGCTAAAAAATTACAGAAATCAAAATTTGATCTTAGTGTGGCTGCAAAACAGATTATTAAAGAAGTAATATGATTTTTAAAAAAAAGCAAATCGAAAGGATACCAATATTTTTAATCTTTTTAGATATAATTTCGATTATTCTAATTAGTCACTTTTTTGAAATTTATCTTATCGTAACAAATACTTCGACGGCACATTATTGGACTAGATACTTGATTTTTCTATTTTTCCCATTTGTGCAATTAGTATTGAATACCTATAAGCCTAGTTCAAATGATCTGAGATTAGGATTTATTGAAAGATACTTGGTTGGATATATTGTTTATTTGGTAATCGTAAGTAGCTTTCTCTTTCTTTCTGAATATAGATATCTAGGTAATGCATGGGGAAGGGGGATATTTTTTTCTAACACCGTATCATTTTTTATTATTGGATTAATCAATCGCTATATAATTAAAGTTTATAAAAATTCTATAGTAGATAAGGTACAAATTAATTTATTGTTAATTGCCTCTCCAAATAATATTAGAAACCTATTTTTGGAGCTAGGCACGTTTAAGGCAGAGATTAATTATTTCATCTACTCGGAGTCAACTGCTGTTTTTAATGCGCCTGGAGTGAAATATATTAAACACGAAGATGAACTGGTTTCAGTGATAAAAAGTTTTCATCCGATCTCTTTAAATTTTATCGTAGTTGATAATGAATTTAAAATTTCTCCGGATAGTTATTCTCATTTAGTTGAAGCTTCTGTAAAGGGGGTTAATGTAATTGATTTATCAAATTTTGTCGAACACTATGTAGAAAAATTTCCGGTATTGTTTACGAGTTTAAATTGGATCATTACTAGTGGTGGGTTTTCGTATTTTAATAAACCTATTCAAGAAAGAATAAAAAGAATTATTGATTACTCATTGTGTTTGTTGCTATTTGGTCCTTCATTTATCTTAATATTTTTTTCGGCTATTGTTATCAAGTTAACGTCTCCTGGACCAGTATTTTTTAGTCAGCTTCGAATCGGAAAAGGTGGAAAAGAGTTTTTACTTTATAAATTAAGAACAATGAAGACTGAAAAAAATATTCAACAGGCGAAATGGGCATCTGCTAATGATCCTAGAATTACTTTGTTTGGAAAATTTTTAAGAAAGACTAGGATAGATGAGCTTCCTCAAATTTTTAATGTTTTAAAAGGTGATATGAGTTTTATAGGTCCAAGACCAGAGCAGCTTGAGTTTGTAAATTTATTATCGAAAGAAATTCCTTTCTATAGTCTTCGTCATTCTGTAAGTCCTGGTTTGACGGGATGGGCACAAGTAAATTATGGATACGGCTCTTCTGTTTATGATTCAAGAATCAAGTTAGAATATGATTTGTTTTATATAAAAAATTTTTCACTTCTATTGGATTTTAGAATTATGATTAAGACTGTCCGAGTGATATTGTTTGGGCGTGGACGTTAATTTTGAGAAATGTATCTATATATGTGAATGGTTAAAATGAGAACGTTTAGTTTTTGATTTAATGAAATTATTTTCGTGAATAAATTTAGGGAATATTATCTGGATACACTAATTCGAACTATTTACTTCGGAAGAATGATTGGAAGGCAATTTCGTTTTGAATTGATTATATTTTTTATTTCTTTTTTCATAAGATTTTTTTGGGTTTTGATCGTCGATTCATATCCTACTATGGATGGGTATGCGTATTATTCTAATGCATATACATTGGCAACTGAAGGTAAGGTCGATTTTTATTGGCCTGTTGGTTATTCAGCAATTATTGCCCTTTTGATGAAGTTAGGAATTTCGAAATTAATATACTTCAAAATTTTTAACGTTGTATTATCTTCCTTGACCGTAGTGTTAGGGTACAAAATTGCAAATTTTTATATTTTCAATCACTTTAAAAAAATCATAATCGTTTTTCTTTTAATTTTTTATCCTGAATTTATATTTTTTAACTCATTGTTTTGGAGTGAGACGGTCTTTGTTTTTTTGTTTATCTTAAGTTTCTATTTGTTTTTACTTGACAAGATAAAAATTTTTTCTGTTGTGCTTGCAATTTCAATTTTTGTAAAACCTGTTTCGATTTTTATGCCTTTAGTTTTACGATTAATGAATTTTTTTCCAAACAGGCGAAAAGATTTTGTTTTAATTTCATATGCAATTATTTTTATATTTCATTTTCCTTGGATTACATTTAATTACCAACAGACTGGAATATTTGGCATCGTTTCTAATAATGGAACGACTAATTTATTTATAGGAAACAATCAATTCGCTTCTGGTCATTATGATGAAGATGGACTGAAAAATATTTCAAAGTTTCCAACAGATGATTTAAAGGAAAATGTTTTAAAGTTTTGGATCACACAATACCAAGATATCCCACTGCTCGTATTTAAAAAATTGTCATATCTACTTTTTGGGATGCCTTCTCCTTGGATTTGGTCAATAGGAATTGGCACGAATATTTACAGTCAATTACCATTCTATCTTACTGTTGAAGAGTTTAAAGAATTAAAAGCAAAAACTAATGATGATACAATTGTTGAGCAGTGTTATCGTTTTAAGGAAAAGATAAATTTATATTCATTAGATGCGAATCTCAATGACTTTACAAAAGCAAAAATAGCGAATACCGTGTTATATGCGGGCGTTGTTTCGTATAATGGGAATTATCAATTATTGTTATTATCTAAGTATGCTTTTTTTTTAAACCTAATTTTAATTCTGATATTTTTATTTAAGATGATTTATTATGGAATAAAACGTATTTCTCTGTTTATTATACCTTTGTATTTTCTTTTTTTCTATTGCCTCTTTTTTGGAGATTTTAGATTCTTTTTACCCGCGATTCCATTTATTATAATAGGGAATTTCCTTCCAAGAAGATAAGGATAAAGAGCGAAAATGATTCAAACGTTGATTTTATTTGCAATATTAATTTTTATAGTTGCTAGATATTCTAAAAATCCTATTGGGATGTACATTATACTTATCTGGTGGGGAGCTTTAAATTTATTGAACTATTTTTCACTATCTGGTTTGTTTATCATCTCTTCTGATACACAATACGTTTATTTTTTATTTTTTGTTTTCTTTACATTAAGTTTTATTTTTACTGAAAATTTTATTAATTCTAGGGTTTATGATAATTTCAATATAAATGTCTCTTTATATAGCTACAATTTCTTGTTTTATTTTGCTTTGCTATTAATTGTTCCAATTCAGATTATGTTTACTGTTAGAGCAATCTATCTTTTTAGCTTCATAATGGAACCTTCCATGTATAGAAGTGACGTGTTTGGTCTAATTACGGGTACATCCTCTTTGTTTTTTAATTCAGTGCATGTTGCAAAAGCTCACGCTTTTATAATAGGTCCATTACAGTTTGTAGTTTTTTTTTCGGGCATATCTTATTTCATTGTCCGAAAAAAAGTAGGATTGTTATTTCTCGGAACAATTTTGATTGTTTTGGATGCGATAATGATGTTTGGCAGATTTGGCTATCATTACCTAATTATATCTATACTATTGTATTTTATTTTTACTAATAAAAATAAATACAAAGAGGAAAAGTTTAGAGTATATCTGTTTTCCATTGTTTTGTTTTTAATTTTAATTTTTGCTTCTCTTAAAATTACTAATAATAGAGGTGATTCGAATATTATTAAGATTCTTAAAACTTATATAGTAACTTATCATACAGAATCTTTTACTATATTTGATATAGAATTAAAAAACCCAAATTCAATTCTTCATGAATACACATATGGTTTATCGACTTTGGGAGGAATCGAAAGGTATTTCATACCGCTAATCAATATATTTGGTTATCGTTTCATCTCTCAAGCTGATCAGGTAGGTGGATATTTGCACCAAAACTTCTTAATTGGTTACGATGAGTATAATAACCCCCTTTTATTTAATGCGTATGGATCTATTTTTTTCACCATGTATCGAGATGGCGGATTGATTGCAGTTTCTGTTTTTGGAATTTTGTTAGGATTCTTCTTTTCAATCTACTCTGGAAGTTTGAAAACTAAAGATCCTATTGATTTTGCCATATTTTACGGATTATTATTTTTGATATTGTACGGAATTTTTCAGCCAACAGTATTAGGTCCAATGTTGCCTGCTCTTTTTATCTTATATATCTTAAAACAGGTTTTAAAAGCTTATACGAAGTTAATTCATTGAAATCAATTTTTTTTAATTCAATTTGGTTTTTCTTCGACAAGGTATTTAAGCTCATAGTTGGTTTTGCAATCAGTGTAATGATTGTAAGGTATCTTGGACCAAAATGGTTTGGAAAATATAATTATGTAAATTCGATCATTGTTTTATTCGGTATATTTGTATCCTTTGGTTCTGAAGGAATATTGGTGAAATTTTTAGTTTCGGAACCGGATCAAAAAAATGAGATATTGTCTGCATCTTTTTGGTTTCAAACATTTTTTGGCATATTATCTTTCTTATTATCCGTTCTATTTCTGATATTTTTAAGAAATGATTCAGATTTATTTCAGTTATTATTGATTCTAGGGATCCCTTTGTTATTCCGTTCTTTTTCAGTTGTTAAGTATGTTTATGAGTCGAACTTGGAGATTAAAAAAGTTGTCATTATTGAAAATCTAATTTTTTTTACTTTTTCATTTATTAGAGTTATATTGATATATTTTAATTCTAGTTTTAATTGGATTTTTGTTTCCTTCGCAACAGAAGGCATTATTTCGAATATTTCTTTGTATTTATATTATCGTCTTAATCATACTTCATTTTTGAAAGTTCGTCCCAAATTGGATAGAATCAAATCGATCCTGAAAGAATCCTTCCCAATTTTAGTGTCTGGTTTTGCGATCATTGTCTATATGAAAGTAGACCAAATTATGATTGGTTCTATGTTAGGTGATAAGCAGTTGGGTATCTATAGTGTTGGTGTTCGACTTAGTGAATTCTGGTATTTTATTCCAATTGGAATTTCATCTTCATTTTTTCCCCATTTGATTGCATTGAAGAAGGAATTATCAGTTCAGTATAAGAAACGATTTGCAATTTTGCATAGTATTGTTTTTTGGATGGCGTTGTTAGGAGCTTGTATTACCCAATTCGCAGCAGACTTTGTGATTTTGAAAATTTATGGTTATGATTATTTTAATTCATCCTTGATTTTAAAAATACACATTTGGGCATCATTGTTTGTTTTTTTGGGTGTTGCAGGAAGTAATTATTATATTCTAGAGAATCTACAAAAATTGACGATATTCAAAAGCTTTTTTGGACTATTGGTCAATATTATTCTAAATTATTTTTGGATCCCTGAATATGGAATTGTTGGCGCAGCCTGTGCTACTTTGATTTCACAATTTTGTGCCAATACTTTATTTTTAGTATTTTTTAGAAGTTTGCATCCTATTTTATTCCTGCAATTTGGAAGTTTATTTGAGATAAGATTTTTAAATATAAAAAGTATTTTCAGAAAACAAGTAAGCGTTTATCATTCCAATGATTAAAAGTATTTTCATTTTTTTAACTAGTTTGTTTAGGATTTTTTCCTTTTTTAAGGAGGAAGTAACTTTAATATGTAAAATTGATAATATTGGCGATTACATTCTATTTAGAAATTTTTTAAAAGATTTGAAGTGTTCTGAATTCAATAAAAATCGTAAAATAGTTTTTATCGGAAATGTTGCATGGAGAAATATTTTTGAAAGTTATGACCGATCAACAGTTGATAAGGCTGTTTGGGTAAATTTAAACTCTTTACAAAGCAATGTTCTCTATCGATTTGGAATTCTTTTTTTACTGAATACGTTTCGTATTCATACTATTGTACAGCCAACTTTTTCACGTAATCTACTGATTGATTTTTTACTTATACCTTTGAAGGCAAAATTCAAATACTCACCATTTGGTGATGATCTAAACCATATTCGGGAACTGAAATTAAAAAATGATCAATCGTATTCACATATCATCAAATCGGAAAAAGAGATTGAATTTGAGTTCGATAGAAACCTATTTTTTTTCAAAGAATTAGATTCTGTTTTTGCTAATGTGAAATTTTCTCTTCCATTTGAACGAAAAAAACAAAAAGAGAATGCAATTTCATTTTTTATTGGTTCAAGTTCCAAGACTCGTCAATTTTCAAGAGAGAACCTAGGCTATATTCTCAAATCAATCGAAAATCAAAGTCACTATCGAGTGAATTTACTTGGTGGGCAGGCGGAATTCCGACTAGCCGAGGAATTAAGTAAAATTTCAGAAAGAGTGATAAACTTATGTGGAAAACTGACTCTCTCTGAAACAATCAATATCATTGGTAATTCCAAAATTGTCTTAACTATGGATTCTAGTGGTTTGCATATGGCAATGGGAACTGGAGTACCGAAAGTTTATTGTTTTTCCAATGGCAATCATGCATTTCGTTTTGTACCGTATCCAAAACAATATAAAAATCTAAATGTATTTTTTCCTCCTATCATTGAAATGGCCATCGGTAAACATCCAAAGATTGTGTATGATTCATTTCGGAATGGTTCTCTTATCCCTATCAATTCCATCCGTATTGATTTAGCAGTGGAAAGTATATTAAAAGGATTACGATCTTAATGAGTGTTCCTGTTTTATTGATTGCGTTTAATCGTCCAGATTTAGCGGAAAAAACATTAATGAGGATGATTGAAGCAAATCCCTCGAAAATTTATTTTGCAGTAGATGGTGCGAGAATTGATAAACCAGAGGAACTAGCTAAGGTTAAACAAGTTAGAAACCTAACTTCACTGATTCCTACATCGATTCCTTATGAAGTAAGATTTTCAGATACAAATCATGGGTGCCGAGAAGGGGTTAGCTCCGCGATTACATGGTTTTTTTCCAAGGAAGAATCTGGTATCATTTTGGAAGATGATTGTTTCCCTGATTTAAGTTTTTTCCCATTTTGTGAGGAATTACTAATAAAGTATAAAGATGATCATCAGATTGGAATGATTTCTGGTGATAATTTTTTTCGAAATAAAATACATTTGAAAGACTCTTATTTTTACTCAACTTATTTTCATATTTGGGGTTGGGCAACATGGAGAAGAGCATGGAATGGATACCAATCGACAGGCATTCAACATGAGGAATTATATTCCGTCTTAAGTAAAAAATTTTTCTTTAAACGTCAGATTTTGAAATGGTACAATTGGATCAATGGTTCTTCATCAGGAAAAGTTGATACTTGGGATCATCAATGGACTTTTCATAACTGGAAAGAGAATCGAATTTCCATAATGCCTAATGTTAATTTAATTTCGAACATTGGTTTTCGAAGTGACGGAACACATACAATTGATGAAAATTCTCAACTTGCAAATTTAGACTTGGATTCTATTCCTTTTCCACTTGTTCATCCAAAAAAAAGAAAACTTAAATTTTTATACCATATATTTGTAGAAGTAAATTATTATCCGAATAAAATTTATCAGTTAGTTTTTAATTTAATTTTAAACTATTTGGAATTTAAATCTTCTTTATTGATTTTAATAAACGGTAATAAAGGAGAAAAATTTTAATAGAATGAAATGTCGGATTTGCAATGCTAATTGTCAAATAGTCTACTCAAATATGGTTTATCTGGGTAAATATACATCTTCTCTTTACCATTGCAATCAGTGTGATTTTCTCCAATTGGATCGAGTTACTTGGTTAGATGAGGCATACGAAGAGTCTATTGCTATCACGGATACTGGGATTGTATCCAGAAATTTAGATCTTTCCAGAAAAGTTTTAGTATTATTATCCGCGTTGAACTCTAAACTTGGGCTCAATAGGTTTATATTGATTTTCCTTCGGATTTTTTGTAAAGGACTCTTGGGAAGAGTGTTTACTCGATTTAACGGAAAGATTCTAGATTTTGGAGGAGGTTATGGATTGTTAGTCCGGATGTTAAGAGACTTTGGCATAGATGCCTATTGGACAGATCCTTATTCTAAAAATCTTTTTTCAAAGGGATTTGAAGGAAGTCTCGAAAATACTTTTGATTGTCTAATCAGTTTTGAAGTACTGGAACATTTACTTGAACCAGATATCCATTTTCAAAGTATTTTAAAGGAGCAGAATCCAAGACATTATATATTTTCAACGGAGTCATATGGGGATAAAATACCACAACAGAATTGGTGGTATTTTTCATTCTTAACTGGACAACATATATCTTTTTACAATCAAGGAACATTCGACTATATAGCAAAAAAATACAATTACCATTACTATTCAATCAATCAATCCTTCCATCTCTTTTCAAAGGAGAAACTTAATATCACTTTGATCAAATTCTTAGTTGAGAGATCGGATATATTTTATAGCTATGCGAAAGTTCATTACGACAGTCTCACCTGGTCTGATCACAATAAGATGATGAAAAGTTTGGACAAAAATACAAAATGAAATTTTTCGAAATGATTTCAAATAAGGAGATAAATTCTGGAATCTAGAATTGCTATTAAAAGTTTATGCAAATTAGGTTTTCCGAGATACCTAATTTTTTTAGCTATTTCGATTCTGTTTACTGGATTTCATCATCAACTCAATTTTAATTTCATAGGTCATGAGAATTTTGTTAACCAAAATTTCTCTCAACCATTTGTTTCAAGGGCTCTCTCGAGTTGGGTAGCAAAAGCACTAACGATAGTATTTCATTTTACTCCAGAAGAGGCAGTGTATCTTTTGGAGTTAGTTGCATTTTTTCTAATATTCGAGATTTTCTACAAGGTTGGTGTTTCGATAAAAGGCAAACAGTTTGGTATGATTGCCTCTGGGTTACTTATTTTGACAATTCCTTGGTTTGCATTTTTACCAAGGTATATGCCACTATATTTCTTATATGATACTTATGCGCTCCTTGCAAATGTGATTTTTTTGTATTTTTTGCAGAAAGGAAGGTTTTTGCCATTTGTTCTCTCTTTTTCTTTTGCAACATTCAATAGAGAGACATCACTTATATTTGTATTCATTTACTTTTTGGTTCACTTCCAATCATTGGGAAATTTTAAATTATTAAAAAGAATTGGTTTCTTGTTATTGATTTGGGTATCAATTAAGATAGTTTTAAGATTTTTATTTTCGATGAAAGGGGGAGAAGTTTATCAGGAACAGTACTGGTCAAATATAGAATTTTTTCTATCAATGCCATATGAAATAAAAAATCCAATTTTTTTTGAACCATATTATCGATTTTCTTTTTTGATTTTTCCTTTCTTTTTTCTAATTCCTCTTTTTATGAAACAAAATGTTTCATTTTTACCTTTGCGGATTCGTAAAACGTTACCGATTGGTTTAGTGATACTTTTGATTTTCCTTTACACAGCAAATATTTATGAATATAGAATTTTTACTGAGTTTTTGCCGATATTTATTTTACCGATAACAATGATTATAGTGCAATTCATAAAATATGGAGAAAGTTCTGAATCGAACTAACGTAAATTACATTGCACTTTTTTCATATTGAAAACTTATAATAAAAAAAATTAAATTAATATCTATGGCCCAAACGCATCCAAAATTGTCCATTATTACGATTGTCTTAAACAATAAATCTTTTTTGAAACATACAATTGAGAGTGTGATCAACCAAACGTATTCTAACATTGAATACATTGTGATCGATGGCGGATCAACAGATGGTAGTGTAGAACTCATCCAATCCTATGGATCGAAAATTAATACTTGGATCAGTGAAAAAGATTCCGGAATTTATAATGCAATTAACAAAGGTGTATCTCTTGCTACTGGGGAGTGGATTTGTATTCTGAATGCAGGAGATCGATTGGCTAATGAGAATACAATTAATCATCTCTTTAAAGATTCAATTTCAGATGAAATACAGGTAGTATATGGGGATTGGTTTCTTTGTAATTTAAAAGAGAATCCAGAAGTGCTCGTAAAAGGGCATGCAAATTTATCGAAGGGATATCTTTTACACCAATCTTTGGTATATCGAGCTTCTTTACATAAAATTCGTGGCCCATATCTTGAAACAAAAAAACTCATTATTTCTGATTATATTTTTCTTCGTTCGATTGATGATTTACATTATCAATATGTAAATATGCCGATTTCCATAAATGATAATTCTGGGGTCTCTAGTCAATCCTGGTCATTAGAACAAAAAGTAGCATTTGATTTTATCCTAGGGAAAGTAACATTTCAATATATGGTAAAAAGAATCCTTTTTGAGCGAATGCCTGGTTTTCTCAAGAAATCAGTACAACTAATATTGAAATTTCGTTTTAAATAATTGAATTTTCTTTTTCGACTAATCTGAGAATTGTAGGATTGTATTTTCCTAGGACATTTTTTACAGTTTCAAACCCATTAGTAGAAATTAAAGTTCTGATTAGATCTTTTTTAAGGAAAGGGAATGAATTTTCACGAATGATTTTTTCCCAAAATACATGGGTAGGGTTGTTATAGTAATTTTTGAAAATCGGTTGTGTCAGGTTTTCAAATTTGATGTAAGTATTGGTTTTAAAATTGTTTTTTTTCCAATATTCCGTGCCCCCAACTTCATAAGATAAGATCAGAAATTTTTTCCAAGTTGTAGGAAAAAATACCATCGATTTCCAAAAGTTTTCAAATTCTTTTGATTGAATGATTTTGTTTTGAAATACTAAAAAATAGCTCATTAAGTGATACGATAGTTCGTAAGAATCGGTTAAGCCCCAAACATCTATTTCTTGAGATTCGAATGTTTCAAAAATTGGAGTAAGTGGATGGATAGGGCCAAAAATACTATCATTTGTTATGATGATTTGGTTATATTTTTTCCAGTCATCTATTTCTGATAAACCAACTTTCCAAGATCCAAAATCGTAACCTATATTTTCTCTCCAAATATATTTTCTCAAGAAAGGCTTTGTTTTTTCTATTTCTTCCGGTATGCTGTAGGGAGATGTGTCAATGAGGACGATGTCAGTTTTTAACTCTTTTAATTTAGTTAGATAAAAAAGTAAACTTTCTTTGATTTTTCCATCAGTGTTGTAGGTGGAGAACAAAACTAGGCGATTTGTTGTTTTGTTAGTAAATGTTATTGAATTATAAATTTTAGGAATTTTGTTTAAAAATATTTTTTTGAACACACTCGTATTTACAAAGAAATAAAATAACTTTAACAGATGTTCTTTGCAAATAATCAATTTGCTCTTTTTGGTATAATTCAACATTGTTTTGATAACTTATGATTTCATTGTCATAAAATAAGTCATTTTCATCAATATAATTTTTGAAGTTTGTTTTTTTCTATTGTTAAGAATAAAAATCTCTTGATGTATCTCTTACAATAAATTTATTAATTCTATGGATTATTCTCAGTTTTCGGTAGTTGTGGTTGGCTCAGGTTTTTTTGGTTCTGTAATAGCAGAGCGAGTTGCTTCTGAGTTAAAGAGGAAAGTCCTAGTTATAGAGAAGAGAAACCATATCGGTGGTAATTGTTTCTCCGAGGTTGATCCAGAAACAGGGATTGAATTCCATACATATGGAACTCATATATTCCATACCTCAAATGAAAAAGTTTGGAATTACATTCATAAATTTACAGAATTCAATAATTACTTTCACCAAGTTTTAACAACATACCAAAATAAAGTTTACCAAATGCCTATCAATTTGGAGACAATCAACCAATTTTATAATGTAAATTTAAAACCTTTTGAAGTAGATGATTTTTTAGCAAAAGAAAAAGCAAAAGATAAAATAGATTCACCTCCAAAGAATTTTGAGGAGAAAGCAATCTCTTTGATCGGTAGACCACTATATGAAGCTTTTATTCGTGGTTATACAAAAAAACAATGGAATAAAGACCCAAAGGATCTACCTGAGTTTATATTAAATCGCCTCCCAATACGAAAAAACTATAACGAAAGTTATTATTACAGTCGTTGGCAAGGTATCCCTAAGGATGGATATGGAAAGATATTTGAACGTATGTTATCTAATCCACTCATCACGACTCAATTAAATACGAATTATTTTGATATCAAAGATAAAATCTCAAAAGATGTGATTTTAGTCTATAGTGGACCATTGGATCAATTTTTTGAATATAAATTTGGAAAACTTGAATACCGTACACTTAGGTTTGAATCCGAGGTGCATCCATATGATGATTATTTAGGTACATCTGTAATGAATTTTGCTGAAGAATCTGTCCCTTATACAAGGATACACGAACCTAGGCATTTACATCCAGAAAGGACATATGGACAAAAAACATTAACGATTAAAGAATATTCTTCGTTAGATGATGGAACCAATCCTTATTATCCAATCAACGATGAAAAAAATTCGAACTTAGTTAAGAAGTACCGGGAAGAAGCACAAAGTTTGAAAAATGTTTATATCAGTGGTAGATTAGGTGATTATAAATACTTTGATATGCATGAAACGATTGCGTCTGCATTAGGATTATTTGAGGACAAAATTAAACCTTCGCTTCATGAGTAAAAATTAGCTCTATAACTGTTTTTCAGTAATACCAAATTTATATTTTACTAAAAATTTTAGAATTTCGTAAAACATAATCAGACGTCCAAGTGCCATTTTATAAATAGGCCTCTTTTTTCCACCTAATCCGCGCATGGTAAATGTTTCTGAATGCCTTCTGTAAAGTAAGTAAGGTACTTTTAGGAACAGAACTTTACCAGTTAACTCCGCCACTAATCCAATCCAAAGGTCATGTCCAATTTCCTTTGTTTTGGGAAAGGGTAAAGCATTGTCCAATAAAGATTTTCTGAATGCCATACAAGATCCATAATAAGAGCTTCGCAAAACGTTTTTGAAGATTCCTTGTTTGGATCCAAAGTATTGAAAAAAAGAAGGATGCATTTGGTTCAGTTTTTCATCCGTGACGATTGAGTCATGGATGACTAAATCAAAACTTTCTAGTTTTTGCATGACGGAAGTGACTTTGTTTTCCATCCAAACATCATCTTGGTCAGATAAAAAAATGAATTCACCTGAAACTTTATACAGTGCATTTTGAAAATTTTGAATTGGATCTTTGAATTTCTGGTCTAGAAAAAGTTGAATGCGTTTGTCGCTACTTGCGAATTTTTTTAAAATCTCACATGTACCGTCTGTAGAGGAGTCATCAGAAATGATGATCTCATCCTCTGCGGAGAGCTGGTTTAAAATTGAATTTAATTGTTCGGAGATATACTTTTCACCGTTATAGGTTGCAATACAAACGCTGACTTTCGGTTTATTTGGCATTTTGATTGTGTCTGTGTTAGTCAATTTAAGGAAAATGCAATTATGCCTTTCGTCAATTACAATCTAAATCAGATTTTTATAAAAACATTTTTGGGAATGGTTTCAAGGGATTGATTTTTTCTATGCATAGGACTCATTTTTTAAATGATTACAAGAAGTTGGTGGCAAATTAGAGAATGCAAACGCAAGTTTTTCCTATCAAAGGACCTGTCTTAATTTTTCCTAAAGTACATGGTGATGACAGAGGATTTTTTTTTGAATCATTTAAGTCATCTGAATATGAAAAATTGGGAATTCCTAAAATCTTTTCACAAGACAACCACTCAAAATCGGGCAAAAATGTATTGAGAGGTTTACACTTCCAATCCCCTCCCCACGACCAAGGAAAATTGGTAAGAGTCATAAGGGGATCAGTTTTAGATGTCATCGTTGACATTAGAAAAGAATCATCTACTTATGGAGATCATTTAACTCTAAAATTAACAGAGAAAAATCACGAAATTTTTTGGGTACCTTCCGGGTTTTTACATGGTTTTATTACATTGGAAGATGACACAGAATTTTTATACAAAGTCACAAATGAATACTCAAAGGAAAGTGAAGGTGGAGTCATGTTTAATGATCCAACTTTAAATATAAACTGGGGTATTCCATATCATGAATGTATATTATCTGAGAAGGATAAAGTGTTACCTTTCTTTAAAGATTTCAAAAGTCCTTTTTAACCGAAATTGATTTAGCTTAGGAAGAATTTTCACGTATATGTCAAAACAAAGAAACATTTTAGTAACTGGTGGAGCCGGATTTATAGGTTCAAATTTTGTTCATACTTTACTTGAATCAGGTGAGGATGTAAAAGTTACTGTTGTAGACAAACTTACTTACGCTGGTAATTTAAAGAATCTTGAACGATGGTTAAATGATAGAAGATTCCAATTCATTAAATTAGATATCACTGATAAAGATAAAGTTTTAGATCTCGCAAATCAAATCGAAATCAATGAAATTGCACACTTCGCTGCCGAGTCACATGTTGACAGGTCCATCTTAGGACCTGAAGAATTTGTTAAAACGAATGTTCTTGGAACATTTTATATGTTGGAGTTAGGTAAAAAGCTTTATGAAATGAATTCATTAAGAGTATTTTTGCATGTCTCGACAGATGAAGTTTTTGGGACATTGGGGAAAGACGGAGCGTTTACTGAATTAACGCCATATGCTCCTAATTCGCCTTATTCAGCATCAAAAGCTGGCTCCGATCATTTGGTAAGGTCTTATTTCCATACCTACCATATGCCTGTCATTACAACAAACTGTTCCAACAATTACGGACCGTTCCATTTTCCGGAAAAATTAATTCCACTCATGATCCTTAATTGTATGCAAGGAAAATCATTGCCTGTATATGGGACAGGTGAGAATATTCGCGATTGGTTATATGTCAAAGACCATTGTTTCGCGATCAACTTGGTAATGAAAAAAGGTAAATTTGGTGAAACCTATAATATAGGAACACGGAATGAAAAAACAAACTTAGAAATCGTTAATCTTATTTGCGATTTAATGGATAAAAAACATCCTGAAGGTAAACCCCATAGAAATTTGATCAAGTTTGTGAAGGACCGTCCTGGGCATGACTTTCGTTATGCGATTGATCCAAAAAAGATTGAGACTGAAATTGGTTGGAAACCTATTTATAAATTCGAAGTTGCAATCGAAGAAACCATAGATTGGTATCTAAACAATAAAGTTTGGTGGGAAGAAATTATTTCAGGTCAATATAATCAATATTATGAGTTACAGTATAAGGAATCAAATTGAATATGAAAGGAATTATTTTAGCAGGCGGATCTGGTACACGCCTATATCCTGTTACGAAAGTAGTCTGTAAACAATTACTTCCTATCTATGATAAACCGATGATTTATTATCCGCTGAGTACTTTGTTACTAGCTGGAATTCGCGATATCTTAATCATCTCTACTCCTGAGTCAACACCACTTTTTAAAGAAATGTTAGGCAATGGTAAACAATGGGGAATCAACCTTCAATACGAAGTACAACCATCACCGGATGGACTGGCCCAAGCTTTTCTGATTGGTGAAAAATTTTTGAATGGAGGAGAAGCCTGTTCATTGATTTTGGGAGATAATATTTTCTTTGGACATGGAATGGAAGAGAATTTATCAGCAGCAGTCAAAAAGAGTAATGGAGCCACTGTTTTTGCTTACCATGTAAATGATCCAGAAAGGTATGGAGTTGTTGAGTTTGACGAACATAGAAAGGCAGTTTCCATCGAAGAGAAACCCAAATTTCCAAAAAGTAATTACGCTGTGACGGGTCTTTATTTTTATGATGAAAATGTAGTTGAATATGCTAAGTCAGTTAAACCTTCGAATCGTGGAGAATTAGAAATCACTGATTTGAATAAGATTTATCTCGAAAAAGGGAAGTTAGACGTGCAACTGATGGGAAGAGGATTTGCTTGGTTAGATACGGGGACACATGAATCTCTTTTAGAAGCATCTACTTTTGTTGAAACTGTTGAACGTAGGCAAGGATTGAAGATTGCTTGTCCTGAAGAAATCGCTTTCAGAAAGGGGTATATTTCAAGGAAAGAATTGGAAGAACTGGCAATTCCTTTAAAAAAGAATGGTTACGGGCAATACTTGTTTCGTATTCTAAACGAAACGATTTATTAAAAATAAAATGAAATCAATTGTTGTATTTGGATCCACTGGTCAGTTAGCAAGTGAATTGAAAGATATTTCTAATTTGGAAAAAAGATATCAATTTCATTTTATAAGTAGAAATGAAGTGAATTTTGAGTCGGGGATAGAAATCCAAAATTACTTCTCAAATTTATTGCCAAAAGATACACTCGGCATCATCAATGCGGTTGCCTACACGGCTGTCGATTTAGCTGAAACAGAAATTGCCAAGGCAAAATCAATTAACACGGTAGCTCCTGGAATTATATCTGAAAAATGTAATCAACACGGAATTAAGTTCATACACATCTCCACGGATTTTGTTTTTGATGGACAAAATTCGACACCTTATCTTGAAACAGACACAAAAAATCCACTATCTGTCTATGGGAAAACAAAATCGGAAGGAGAAGATTTGGTTTTACAAAATGATAAAAATGCAATCATCCTTCGCACATCCTGGGTTTACTCAAAATATGGAAAAAATTTTCTAAAGACAATCCTTCGGCTTTCGAGTGAAAGAGGGAAAATATCCGTAGTTGATGATCAGATTGGAACACCCACATGGGCTAAAGACTTAGCGCACGTTAGTTTAGAGGCAATAACATCGAACCTTTCTGGGATATTTCATTTTTCCAATGAAGGTGTTGCAAGTTGGTATGATTTCGCACATGAAATTGTTTCTTTATCAAACAAAAATTGCAAAGTCAAACCAATTCCCTCCGCTTCCTATCCGACTCCAGCCAAGAGGCCATCTTTCAGTGTATTAAACAAAACAAAAATTCGCAATTCATTCCAATTTCAAAATTACCATTGGAAAGATAGAATTCCACTCATTTTGAGTGAATTAAATTAATAGGAACAATTATATGCCTAAAGTATCAGTCATTATGCCAGCATACAATGCGGCTTTATATTTAGAAGAATCTGTAAATACACTACTTAAACAATCATTTCAAGACTGGGAACTTTTGTTAGTTGATGATTGTTCCAAAGATGAAACTGCAAAGATTGCGAAAGAATTAGAGTCGCAGGATAAAAGAATCCATTTCATACAAAAAGAAAAAAATTCTGGTTCAGCTGATACTAGAAACCAAGGAATCAAACTTGCAAAGGGTGAATACATTGCGTTTTTGGATGCAGATGATCTTTGGGAGCCTGATTTTTTGGAGATAATGATTCCTTTTATGGAAAAAAACAATTCTCCTTTTTCTTTTTCGTCTTACAGAATCATCGACGAAAATGGATACGAATTTTGTGAGCCGTTTATAGTAGAAACAAAAACTTTTACTTACAGAAATTTATTATTTTACAATCGAGTTGGATTACTCACGGCAATTTTCCATGTTCCTAGTGTGGGAAAAAAATACTTTGACCCATCTCTCAAAAGCCTTCGGGATGATTATGCTTTATGGTTGGATATTCTTCGTGAGGGACGAGTTGCTTATGCGAATTCAGCGGTTTTGGCTCGCTACCGAGTTAGGAGGGGAGCCGCAACATCTAACAAGAAAAAAGTGATGTTAGCGCATTTCCGAATGTTAAAAAATCGGGAAAAACTCAACCCTTTGTTTGCCTTCCTTTTGACCATAATCCATGGATTTATGGGAATTCGCAAATATAGAATCAAATCATAGATTTGAACCTTTGCTTTGAAGGATTTGGCGCTTGACTTTCTCCAATACTTGGTATTTTTAGATATAAACTATGGTCGCTAGACGTAACCTCGGACGTGCTGAAAATACGTTCAAAACATCACTTATCATCCCAATTTATAACGAATCTTCCCATTTGGAAGAGTTCTTACAGAAGATTGATGCTTTGCCTTTAAATACAAAAAAAGAATTAGTTTTCATAGACGATGCTTCCCGGGACAATTCACTTTCCATCTTACAAAACTTTAAATTCCGTTCTGAACATAAGATATTGGTCCAAGAAAAAAACCAGGGGAAGGGTGCTGCTCTTCACAGAGGGATTGATGAAGCAACTGGGAATGTAATCATCATCCAAGATGCCGACTTTGAATATGACATGGATGAAATTCAGATGTTAATCCAACCAATCGTCAATGGAAAGGCGGATGTCGTTTTTGGTTCTAGATTTAAAAAAGATGGAAGGCAAGTGCATCGAACTTTCCATTACTTGATCAATCGAATCCTTACAATCCTTTCCAATTTCCTGAGTGGTTTATATCTAACCGATATGGAAACCTGTTATAAAGTTTTCCGTTCGGATATTATCCAGAATATTTATTTAGAATCAAGACGATTTGGTTTTGAACCAGAAGTAACTGCAAAAGTAGCTCGTTTAAAAATAAGAGTCCAAGAATTTCCAATTTCTTATTATCCTAGAAATTATTTAGAGGGTAAAAAAATTACTTGGAAGGATGGGATTGCTGCAATACGTCATATTGTTTATTTCAATTTGATCAAAAACAAAAGAGATTTTTTCAAAAAAACTCTCCCTGAAAAGTACATTCCGAAAACAGCCAACTGGTTATAAAACAATGAAAAGGTTTTATCCTTTTGTAATTGATTTTGTAATTTTGATTGGAATTTCACTTTTATTTCAAACATATACAAATCAAAAGAACTTTAAATTAGATATCATTGGACTTGGTATCTTTTCCTTTCTAGTTTATTCCATATACCGTTGGCGTGTTTTTATTAAGAATCCATTATACTTTTGGAATCTGCTTCATGTCATTTTGCTTACTTGTTTTGTATTTCTTAAAATAGCAGAATATGACCCAATTCAAATATTTCCACAAAAACTAGGAATCAAATTAGTAACCTTAATTTGGTTGGTTTTTATACTGATCTCGTTTCATAAATTGTCAGTTAAACAATTTCAAAATTTTGGTCCATTTCTCGCAGTGGTTCCTGTTTTGTCTTTCATTGATTTTATGGCATATCCCTCTGTTCCCATTGCGATCGCTCTCATCTTAACTATAAAAAATTCAAATTTACCAACGAATAAAGCGAAACCTATTTATCTAGTTACATTAATCATTTTATTTCTGATGATTGGTAGAGATTGGTGGGATGATTTTGCATTACAACGCGGAGTACTAATTTTAGAAGCATTTTTGTTTTTTCAAATTATCAAAATTTGGGAAAAAAATGATTTAATTATATTTTTGAAAGCTTGTATTTTCTTTTATATTATTAATTCGATTTTTATTTATTTTGCTCTTTATCTGGATCCAAAGTTTCAAATTACATCCTATCGAGAAAATGTTTATTTAATTCCTGTTAGTTTGCTTGCATCGAATTCACTTCTAATGATAATGATGTCTGTTTTGTTTTGGTTTGAGCCAGTCAAAAATAAAACAGAGAAGACTTTCCTAATCGTTGCATTTTTGGTTTCCGTTATCTGGTTTGGAATTACAGTTTCGAGAAATTCAATAGGTTCTCTATTGGTTTTTTTATTTTTTGTTTTGTATATACGGCAAGATCAGACCAAGAAAAAGAATCTTTTGTTTGGCTTCATTACGATTGTCTTTGTCGTTGGTTTAGCATTTTTGTTTTTTACTGAAAAATCAATTTTTAATCTAGGTTCAACAGCTGTAAGATTATCGATTTGGGGATTTTATATCATCAATACCTTGCAAGAAAGTCCAATGTTTGGGTTTGGATTATACCCTGAAAATAAAATTCCATTTGATTCTGGCTTTAATATAAAGAATGAGTCATTACACTATATCAAAGATTATATCGTTAATTTTGATAGTTTTCCTCTCGCGCACAATTTATATGTTCAGTTTTTCGGTTCCTTCGGAATCGTAGGTTTGTTTTTAGTATTCGGCGTTTTGTTGTATTGTTTGTTTCAAAAACGAGTCAACTTAGCCAATACAATAAAGAAAAATCAATTAGTTTCACTGGTTTTATTTGTTTGGATTTTACATGAGTTATATGATTTTAATAGTTTGGAAATATCTAATTTATTTGTGTTAGTTGGGATTTCCTCAATTTTAATGGTTAAAAATCAGAATGTTTCGGTTGAAGAGCAAAATAATTTGTTGGGAAAACGATCTACGTTTATTCTGATAGCCATCTTTTTGATGATTGTATCCTTCCGGTTTTCATATGTAGATCATTTTACGTTAAAATTTGCAAGGAAAGTGATTCCTCATAATTTCGAATTTTACTTACCTAGAAAGGATAATATTTCAAAATTCAATCAATCGATGCCGGATTTTTCCCTGGCTGATTATTTTTTCTTAGGTAACAAATTCTTTTTTTATAACTTAGCTGCAAATGATAACTTAGAATCAAAGTTGAAACATTTAAACTACTGTTTTGAGTTAGATAATTACCCTGCAATTTGTTATTCAAAGTTAATTCGGTTTCAGTCGAGGGAAAATTATTTTCCTGACCTTATACCATTATTTCAGTATTTTTTAAATCTGTATGATCCTTTTGGGATTTACCAAAGAGAACAATTATGAATAAGCCAAAAGTAAGTTTTGTTATCCCATGTTTAAATGAAGAAAAAACTCTACCGTATGTATTGGAAAAACTAAACAAAGTTAAGAAGGATTTTTCAAAATTGTACGAAATTGAAGTTTTAGTTTCTGATAATGGCAGTACTGATCGTTCGATCAAAATTGCAAAAGAGTTTGGCGCTCGAGTGGCACCTGCAAAAGATAGGGGGTATGGAGCTGCTTTAGATTCTGGGATTAGAAATGCGAAAGGTGACATCATTGTTTTTGCAGATGCTGATGATACCTATGATTTTCTAGAAGCGCCTGATCTCGTTGCAAAATTAGTGAATGGTGATTTTGACATGGTGATCGGATCTAGATTGGATGGAACAATTCATAAAGGTGCAATGCCAATCTTACATCGATATCTAGGTACACCTGTTATTAATTGGATTATTAACCTCCTATATGCAAAGAAGAATAAAATTCGGGATAGTAATTCAGGATTTCGATGTTTTAAGAAAGATAAATATTTATCTTGGGACATTAAAAGTAAAGGAATGGAATTTGCTTCTGAGTTATTGATTAAAGCATTAATTCATGATGCAAAAATGGAACATGTTCCAGTTTCGTTATATCCAGATAAAGAAGGTCGCATTCCACATTTAAAAACTTGGCGTGATGGGATGCGTCATCTCCTTCGAATTTTATTTTATGGTCCTCATTTATTTGAAAGAATAGGTCTTAGCTTTTTTTCGTTTTTTTGGATCCAACTACTAATAGGTTTTTTTGTTGGGAAAGTTGTGAGAATTGGTGGTATGAATTTGTACGGAATCCATTCAATGGTGTTATTTTCATTTTTAACAGTTTTAGGTTTAAGTTTATGGGGAACGGGACTACTCATTGCTACCAAACAGCCGAGAATCAGTAGGTTCTATCAATTAATTTTAAACTTAGAAGAAGATAGGCTGTTTTTTGTTTTAATTTCAGGTTTGGGTGTGATCAGTATTACGCTTGTTTGGCTTTTTTTACAATGGCAGAAATCGGATTACGCATTTATCCATTTTGAACGCGAATTTATTGTCACTTCAAACTTAAGTCTTACACTTTTGATTTTCGGATTACAAGCTGTTACAGCTCATATCATTAAGAGAGAGTAACAGTGAATTTTTATTATCGTGGATTAGTCTACTTTCTAATTGTTTTAGTTCCTATCTTCTATCGTTGGAAGTGGAATGATGGCCATATTTTCATTTCAAGTGATCCACAGATAAAATATTTCCAAGTGATTCATGCTAACCAAGGTGGTTCTGCAGAAGAATGTTTTTTCCCAGCTAGTCAATTGGGTTTTAAATCAGAGCAGATACCGATTGGGTATCCTTGGGCATTTTTTCTAAAAAACGGTGAGTGTGTTTTCCAATACCCATCTTTATTTGTTTGGGCACAAAAATCTTTTTTATATGTTTTCGATCAAAAATACATAACTTATTTTCCAATTTTAATATTTTTGATTAATTTTTTAATCTTAGATAAAATCCTACAATTATTTGAAAAAAGACCAACTTATATTCTGATAACAACGATATTGGTTCAGGTTTTTTCTCCTGTTTTTTTATCTTCTCTGGACTATTCAGAATTAACGCTCACAAATTTTTTCCTATTACTCTCGATATATTCCTATGTAAGTTTTAGTCGATCATCGAAATATTATTTAGGTCTGATACTATCTTTAAGTATAGTTTTGAATTTTCAATTAAGACCAGAATCCACTATTGCATTGATTTTATTTTTTGGTTTTGCATTTTTACTTTCTAAAACAAAGATTCAATTCTTAAAACAATTATTTCCTTACATTGTTCTAGCATTTGTTTTACAAGGTATCTTTTTTTCCTATAACAATCGGGTTTATGGACACATTCTTGGGATGCGAGGCCTAAATACAGTGAATGATTTAGGTTCGAATGAATTACAACGTAATTTTCTTGGTGAATGGATCGCTGATCTTTGGGGAAACGATTTTAAAATTGGCATTTTCAAAGGTTATCCAATACTTTTTCTTTCTTTTTTTATCATTGGGCTTAGGAAACTTAATGAATTAAGTCCTTTTTTGATTTCAGGTTTGGTGTTTGTTATCATATTACCAATTCTTTCACCTTATCGAGCAGGTGTGGATATTTTTGGAATGAGATATTATGAAAGTGGAATATATTTATTATTAATTGGTACCTTTCTTTCGTTATGGAAATTAAAACCTAATTATTTAGTCTTATTCATTTTATTACCTTGTTTGTACTTTTCCTATAAATCGGATACAAGAGCAATTAAACAATGGTCGTCATCAAACAAAATTTATCAGGAAATAATCTCCCAAATTCAGAATATACATCCTGATTTAATAGTTCATAGAGGATTAGCGTTATCTTATCTCATGGGAGAGAGTTACGTTACATATCCACAAATTGCCGTTTTCTCAAATGAGGATTGGTTAAATGTGGAAGAAACATTGAAGAATAAATCATATAGAATTTTGTATTTACAGTGGGAAGGTAATCGATTGGTGAAAGATGAATTTCCAAAAAAAATATGGAAGGAAAAGTTTGATATTAACTTTCAATTAAAACCCAAAACATATTCGATACAAACCGAATACAAGATTGCACATTTCCAAGGTTTTTTGTTGGAGAAAAAACATTGAAAGTCTTTGTTAGATTCATCGATAAACTTGAAAATTTCTTTTTAAGAAAAGAAGTTCTTATATTTTTACTAATTTGTTTTTCTGGGATTTTGATTTATAAAAGAATTCTTTGGGATAAGGGAGTGAGTCCTCTGATCCAATCAGATTCTCAAATCAAACTTTATCAAACAATTGAATATAAAAATAATGGCTTAAATTCCCACTCCTGTTTTTTGTTAGACAATTCCTTTGACAATCAATTTGAATTTTATCCATTTAGATATCCTTGGGCTTTTTATTCTACGAACGAAGTTGGTAATCGAACTTGTGTATTCCAGTATCCAAGTTTCTTTTCTCAATTTTTTTCGCTCATTCCCATCAAATATCAATTCTTCAATCTACTAATTCTTTTTTTATACTTAATCGTATGTTTGGTAATCATTTTTACATTGAAATACATTCTAAATCTAAAATCTTTGGAATACGCCCTATTGAGTGGCATATTTTTTTTAGTAGGGTTTGGAATCACAAGCGCTTTTGAATTTTCTGAGAGTGTTCCTGCGCATCTTTTTTTAAGTATTTGGTTTTTTGCAATTCTTGCCATTGATTTCAATAAAAACCTATCGAATTTTCTCTTGTTAGTGATCGGTTTTATTGGTGGTATTTCGATCTTTTTACGATCGGAATCATTGATTTACATTGGAATCACTGGATTTGTATTTGCGTACTTTTATAGAAATGATCTTTTTGTTTTTTTACGAAAGTATTTCTTTCTGTTTTTGGGATTATTATTCTCAATCTGTCTTTTTTCTTATTATAATCAATCACATTTCGGTGAGATTTTTGGTGTTAGAAGTAAAGTAAGTTTAATTGATTTTACCAGATTGAATTTTACTGACCGTTTTCATTTAGTAAAAGAATTTTTTGTGGGAAATGAAAATCGAGTCGGATTTTTATACTACTGTTTTCCTAGTATACTTTTTTTTATCTATTCTTCTTTCAAAACAAATCTATCGATCATACAAAAGAAACTTTATGCCATTACCGTTTTATCTTTCGTTTCCATTGTTTTACTCAGTCCCTATTCTTCGGGAGGACTGTATGCGGGAATGCGGTTTACGGAATTCACCTATATTTTAATCACAATTTATATTTGTTTAACGGTTGTAACAGAAAAAGAAGAATCTAGACGAAGAATCCTTGTTTTATTGGTAATATTTCAGATATTTTTAGGAATATACCATGTAAGAAAGAATATAAGAAATTTAGATTATATAAAGAAATACCATGATCTATACCAATCAAAACTAGAAGAATATCCAGAGGCACCAGTTTTGCACTTGAGCACGTTTGATCTTCTGTTAATTTCCGATTCTTTTTTGAAAAAACCACATTGGATTGTGAATCATCAAAAGAAATTTGAGTTAATGGAGGAGAGACTAAAAGAAGCGAAAGTTTCCCATTTTCAAGTATTTGTTTATGATTTTGTGCCTCCTAAAGATGATAATGTAACCGAAGAATTTTATAATGAATGGATCAATACAAAATTTGAAATCAAATCCAAGTTTTATGAAAAGCAGACAGATGAAAAAATTGCGGGTTTTAGATTGATGTTATGGAAAATGAAATGAAGATCAATAGGGAAGGAATCAAAAAATTCAAATTTGAAATTGGTATTTTTATTTCTCTGGCACTAGGAATTTTTTTTAGATTCTATAAGTTAGATCGACAGAGTTTATGGACAGACGAACTTTATTCTGTATATGCATCCTCTCTTGGAAATTGGCAACAATTCTGGAATTATTTAGCAAGTGATCCTCATCCACCACTTTTTCAAATTTTACTTTCGATCTGGATTCACATCAATCCAACAGGGAGTGAAGTTTATTCTAAATTATTTCCTGTTTTAATTTCTGTTTTTAATTTATTAGTTTTACTATTCTTAACTACGGGTTGGGAGAAAAAAAGAAGATTTCTCTTTCTATTTCTTTTTTCATTTTCACCAGGTGCAATTTATTATGCACAGGAAGTTCGATCCTATTCCCTGCTCTTGTGTTTATCATCCTTTATCATTGTTCTTTTTGATTCATTTTTATCTGACATTCAAAATAAGAAACGATATGTATTATTAGTAATTTTATCGATTTGTATTTCTTATGTTCATTTGTTTGGATTTATTTTTGTAGGCTCACTTTATTTTCTATTTTGGATCTACTTTTTAATTCTAAATGATAATCGGCGCAATTTGGTTTTTTTACTTGGAATTGTAACTTTTATTGCTTATTTACCGTTTATTTTTCAGTTGCTAAGTGGTGATAAGATTGCAACTGCAAGTTGGATCGATCCACCTAATGTCGTTTTATACTTGAGTTACTATTCTTTATATTTTTATACTTCGAAAAAATTTCTGTTTTTGACTGTTGTAGTTCCTGTTGTTCTTTTTTTAATCATTATATTCCAAGTGATCAAAAAAATATTCAGGAAGGGTGGATTTTCTTTTCTTCGGTTTTCGGAGATATACTTGTTGGTAGCTATATTTGTGATAATAGTAACAAGTGTATTTTCATTTTTTAAACCTATTGTTACGAATCGAAATTGGATCGTAACTTTACCACTTGTGTTTATGTTTGTTTCGGAAAAGATTTCCGAAAGTAAGAGAAGTAAAATTCTTATGGTTTGTTTGATACTTTTGACTATTCTCTCCTTTGTTGATTTTAAAAAGAATTTTTATATTGTTTTTAAGGAAGATTGGCGTTCCACAAGTCAGTTCATATCGAAACAATGTGAGGGTCAGTATGTGTTTTCAAATGCAACACCCGAATACATCAAGCTCTATTTAGATTGGAATTTGGATCAAAATTTTGAACCTCGATTATTAGGGGAGGAAACTCCATTAAAACAAAAAAAACTTTGCGTTGTGTATCGGTTTTTAGGTGGTAATGGGAAAAGTTTTGAAGAAAAGAATGGTTGGAAATTTGTTAACGAACATCAGTTTTATGGGATGGTAGTTAAGGAGTATCTTAGAAGTGAATAAAAATCGATTGAGATACATAACATCTATTTTCGAAAAGAAGTCATTTGAACATGAGAATTTAAATGGAATTAGAGCAATTTCGATTCTTTCTGTCGTAATCTATCATGTTTGGGTAACTGTGAAACAAATTATTCATAGCGAATATGAGTTTGTAAATTTATTTTTGGGCGCTCTCTCTTCAGGAGTTGATTTCTTTTTTTTGTTAAGTGGTTTTTTAATTTATGGGGGGTTAAGAAGAGAATTTGATAAAAATGGGAAAATAAACATTAAAGACTTTTTTGTAAAAAGGAGTTTGAGGATATTTCCTGCTTACTATTTTGCGCTTTTTATTTTATATTCATTTAAAAGATTTCAGTTAACTAAGTTTGATATCCATTCAATAAAAGATCCAGCTGCAATTGCGATGTTTGAGAGTATCCGAGCGGGGTTGTCCAATGTTTGGGTGGATGCCTTGTATTTGACAGACATATTAAGGGTTCCTGTCGTATACGATGGCGGATGGTCTTTATCAATCGAAGAACATTTTTATTTAGTATTGCCTTTTTTCTGTGTATTATTTTTTTTCCGAATCAATTTGATTTCACGACTGGCGATTTATATCTTGGGATTTGCCTTTGCTTTGTTCAATCGATATTCGATCTCTTATCCAATCGCAAATTTAGATGCTGTTTACCAACTTT
The DNA here is from genome assembly GCF_026151395.1 of Leptospira limi. Lineage (NCBI taxonomy): Bacteria > Pseudomonadati > Spirochaetota > Leptospiria > Leptospirales > Leptospiraceae > Leptospira > Leptospira limi. The sequence continues at coordinate 2,683,285 of NZ_JAMQPV010000001.1, read as the reverse complement.
ATTGCAGGTTTGATTCCATTCTTTATGGGATGGTTGTGTACGAAGTGTATCATCTATTCCCATGGCAGACATTACATATAAGCTATAAACAGTTTTGGTCTGGCTTATTATTATTGATCAGTTTTTTTCTAATAATTTGGATGCATCAAATCGATTCTTCGAGTGCATTTGCCATCGTGTTTCGTCCAACACTTGTTTCAATAGGATTTGGAATTCTAATGTATTTTTCTTTTTTCATCAAACCGATTACAAGTTTCTTTAGTTGGAGTGTCTTTAGACCTTTTGCTCGATTGGGCTACACAGCATACCTATGGCATATCATAGTAATTCCATTAGTTGCGACTAAAGTGACTCCAATTGTTTTAAAAAATCAAAATATGTTATCTGCGGTTTATGCATTTGTGTATGTAATATTTTTTACATTTTTAACATCATGGATTGTTTACTTAATCATTGAGTTACCGTTTTTAAGAATGAAAGAAAAATTAGTGCATCCGATTAAAATTCAATAAAGAAAGAGTCTCTATATTTAAATTATGAAATATTTTTTAGAAAAACGCAGTAATCCTAAATTGTTGTCCATTGTAATTCCATGTTATAATGAGGAATCTGTCCTTCCGCATTTAAAGGAGAGGTTAACTTCATTTTTAGAAAAACTTCCAACAAAAATCGAGCTAATACTCGTGAATGATGGAAGTATCGATAATACAATTTTTGAATTAGTCAATTGGTCAAAAGAAGACAAAAGAGTTAAAATCATTAGTTTATCTAGAAATTTTGGTCATCAAATTGCTGTCACAGCTGGAATGGATTATGCGAGTGGAGAGGCTGTTGTCATTATGGATGCCGATTTACAAGATCCACCTGAAGTGATATTTGAAATGTTGGAGAGATACCGAGAAGGATACGACGTTGTTTATGGACAACGAATTGCCCGTACGGGCGAGTCATGGTTTAAAAAGATAACGGCTTGGGCGTTTTATCGTCTAATGAAGGTATTAGTTCATAAAGATTTACCATTGGATTCTGGCGATTTTAGATTGATTTCACGCCGATGTTTGGATGCTTTAAATGGACTAAGAGAAAACCATCGTTTTTTACGAGGTATGAATGCATGGATAGGTTTTCCACAAACTCCAGTTTTTTATAAACGTGATGCGAGAGTTGCAGGTGAAACGAAATACCCATTGCAAAAAATGTTAAAGTTGGCAATGAATGCAGCAGTATCCTTTTCTCCTCTACCATTACGATTTAGTTTGGCTCTCGGAATCATCGTTGCCTTTGTTGGATTTTTTGTAGGAGCTTATGCGCTTTTTCGAGCGTTTCAACATTTCATTTTGGAGATGCCAATTGTTTATAACCCAGGTTGGGCCACAATTGTCACATTGATTTGTTTAATTGGTGGATCGATTTTAATTTCCATTGGAATCCTAGGTGAATACATTGCTAGAATTTTTGAGGAATCTAAAAATAGGCCTCTCTATGTAGTTGAATTTGTAAAAGGTATTTCTGATTCGAAACGATATAGAAAATAAAAAGTTTACGGAGAATAATTACATTCTCGATAGCCAATGAATTTTATTTCTGTATATTTGTTACAGGAATATTTTTTGGTTTGAAGGAGATTTTGAAACTCAGGACTGCTTAGTTCCAAACTCCTTTTTACATTCATAAATGCATTGGGGACTTTTTTCGAAAAATCAAAGACATATATTTTTTTCATCTTTTGTGATTCCATTAATTTTATTAATGAATTCAGATTTGTTTCATCCGTAAAGTTTTGAAATGAGATTGCAGGTTGTTTTAATAAATGAATACCTGAAGTTGCAGATATGTTATTATCATAAAAAATCCATAAATCAGCATTGAAATTTTCATAAATTTGATTTGTATTTTTGATCATTTTGAAACTTTCTTTTAAAATTCGCAGTATAACCAAATTGACTAAGATAGAAACAATGATAAGGATTTTGAAAACTTTATCCTTTTGGAGTTCTGACCAATAATGGGAGAGTATGAAAATCATTGGAACAACTGCAAACAGTACATACCGTGCCGAAATTGTAATGCCATCATTTGGTGCGCTTAATCCTACAAGAATCGGATACAATATAAATAGAGTTAAGTGGTAATGGATCGTATTTTGTTTTCTAATGGAAAACAAAGAATCTCGGAAACGATAAAGCGGATAAATAAAATAAGGTGAAATGAGAAAAAAGCCAAATTTGAAACCTTGCTCTGAAAAACCTGTGAATAGAATTTTTTGCAGATTTAGGATCCAATTGTTTTTTGCAAAGTAATGGTCTTCGGTATAATTGTATAGGAATCGAATTCCCATTGGGTGACCGTATTCAGTATCATTCCATAGAAAGAAAAATGACAAGGGAATTAGGAAGGCAACTGTTAATAGAACAATTTCTGCTCCCTTTTTTTGTCCAAACAATCGAATTGAGGAAAGGACAAACAGTAATCCGGAAAAAATTAAGAGTTCCAATCGGAAAAAACAAAGTAAAACGGAAAGAAATACGCTTATTATCAGTAAATTTGTGTTTTGATTTTGGATCGCCATAGTCCAGATTGAATACACAAAACAGACAAAGAAAAGAGTTATCGGAACTTCTGATAAGTCTATAACTTGGCAAAGTACAACAGACGTCGTAAAAACCAAAATTGAAATTCTGAAGTCAACTTTTCCGATTCCTTTTAAGCAAAGAACTCCTAGCAGGAGAAAAATTAAATTCATATAGACCATTTGTTTCACTGGCAAAAAGAAGAAAAGTTTTGCATACAAGAAAGCAAATGCTGCAGAAAAGACTGACTTCAATTTGTTTTGGTTTTGGAGGATGAATGTAACTGGATGTAATTTTTGATCTGGATCAATGGAGTTTGCGGGGTAGGTGATGGTTTCGGTTCCGTTTTGTATGCTATTGATTTGGAAGGCTTTTGCCAAGGAATCCGAGATATAACTATTCGTTGCGGAGAGGTAGGATTGTAATCCAAGGAAAAAAACAAAAAAAATAGCTAAGGTGATTTTATCTTTTTTTGAGAAATGAAATTTCATTTAATTTGCTCCTTTGATAGTTCCTGACCAAATTCGATACATTTGTTTATCAATGATTTGAAAATTTGAAGTATTTTTTTTCAAACTCGACTCTAGTCGATTCAAATCCCAATGTGAAATGGGATATCCTCCTTTTGCTTTATCTGCATTCAATGCATATCTTGCTTCTTGTGTCAAAATGAGTGGGTGCCAATCCACAAAGATTATTTTTTTATTTTTCATTTTCTCTGATAATATTCTAATCAATTCTTCATTCTTTTCTGTAGTATATGACACTATACTGATATGTTTTGTATAATCACTTCCGATGGAGTATAAATTTAAGTAATCTGTAAACACAATGATATCAGGGTTTAATTCTTTAGTGATGGAACGGAAATTTTTAACCAAACTTGTTTTTGATTTTTGAATTTTTGCACCGATAAAACCTAATAACAGAGAGTAGGTAAACAGTAGTAAGAGAGTAATCTGTAATTTCCTATTTTTGGATGCGACAATTTTTACAAACAAGGGTTTTAATAGGATTAAATAAGGCAAAATCAATACAGTATAAAATCTAGGCCCCCAATTATTGAATCCATCGTTAGGTGCAATGAAAGGTATCACAAGTATTGTTAATACTAAGGACAATAAGAGTGATTTTTTTATATTGGAGACAGTCTTAAAATGTGTTCCATAAAAAATAATCAATGGAATGGTCATGGGAAGGTATGCGAAAATTCCTACTTTTTTATCTGCATAAAAATTTAAACTTTGGAACCATTCGAATCTTTGGCTTAAACTTACTTGGAATCCAGATAAGTTAGCTAAAAATCGAGTACCAAATATGTGATTGTACAAAGATTGATTCAAAATGAGCTGGAAAGCGGTTCCTAAAACACACACAAGGATATATACTTTGATCGAAGAAATTTTAGATAGAACAGATGAGAAAGATTGGTCTTTCCATAAAAAGAATAAAATAAAGAAGAATAAAAAGGAAAAAAAGGGAAGGGTATCTAATCGAACCATAATCACCCAAGATAGTGATAACCCAGCAACAATTTGTATGTGGATTGATTTTCGATTGCGTAAAATTGGTAAGAGGCCAATTAACGAAAAGGCAAAAATAGCCGACATTTCTGAATATTCCCAGCTCAATGGCCACATATACGTGGCGAAATAACAAACCCAAAGTAGAGGAAATGAAAATTTGTAATAATGTTTGAGTATCCAAAAACCTAGGAAGAGAAAAAACAGAGAAGTATATACAAGATAAGACAAAGGAAGAATGTATAGTAGTGGTGCCATCATGGCTGCAAATTGTATCGGAAAGGCACTTACAATTCTATCTTTGCATTTGATATATAAGTTATCTACTAAATGGAAGTAGTTTAAATTTGGATCAAAGTCATACCCCGGGTAATACAATCGGTCTGATTGAAAGTGATTGTAATAAAGAGAATAGGTTTGGATCAATTTGTCATGGCTATCTTGGAAATAAGAGTTTTGAGGAGAAGTGTATTGGATGGACAAAACAACCGCAATGAAAAGTAAAAACCATCTTAATCCTAGTTGTAATTTTCTCACTTTAGGTAGAATCACCATTAAGTCCTTTGCCTTTTTATACTTTCTACATGTGGATTCGATATAGTATTTATCGATTGATTTCTATTGAATCCAAGGCAAAGTTTCCCCAGATACGAACAATATGAAAGAATATTTTATTGAAATTTTTAGGAAAAATAACAAGGAAATAAATGAATTGTATGGAATCCGTGCTTTAAGTTGTTACTTAGTTATCTTATTCCATTGTTTTGCTTTTTCTATCGATTTTTTCCCCGTACATTTTGCTAAGTATCTTCCAAATGCGCAAAATGTTGAATTTTTAATGAGTTTGTTTTTTGTAATCAGTGCCTTTTTGGTTTCCACATCTTTTTCGCGTGAATTAGAGAGATCCAGTTTTGGGGTTAGTTGGAAAAACTTTGTATTGAAACGTTCTCTTCGCATCTTTCCTGCATTCTATGTGATTCTATCAATTACGATCTTAATCATGGCTGGCGTATTGAAAAAAAGCCAAATGATGCCAAATTCTGGTGGATTATCGGAAAGTTTAATCGATTTAAAATTAAAACTTTCCTATTGGTGGACTGATTTTGCATATATCTCCAATTATTTTCCAAAGCGAATCATGGTTCATGGATGGTCTTTATCAATGGAAGAACAATTTTATTTGGCTATGCCATTTGTATTTTTGTTCTATACAAAATTTTTATCAAACACCGTTCAAAAACTGATATTTTTAATTCTTTTATTGAATGTCCCTATTCTCATTCGTTATTATTATCACCTAAATGTTCCTATGTTAGAGTTTGATGGATATGTCAAAACTCTATTCCATCCGATCCATACTCATTTTGAACCATTCGTATATGGAATATTACTGATGGAACTTTGGAGGTCTGGCAAAATATCCAAACATTTACCAAATTCTAAATTAGGATTTTATCTGGTATTTTCGATTCTCTTTGTTCTGTTTTGTTATTTTTGTACCCTTCATTATGAGGATGCAAAGTTATATTTCACAGTGTTTCGCATTAGTTTTTATTCTTTTTTTGCGTTTGTCATCGTATACGGAGCAGTGGGTGGATTTTTTTCTGGCATCGCTTGGTTTTTGGCAAATCCAATATTAGTTTTTATTGGAAAGTTAAGTTATGGAATCTATTTAGTTCACATGTTGGTCAATACAGCGGTTATGTTGGCCATCTTAAATCCTAAGGGTAGAGATTTTAATGGATTGAACCATTTATTGAAAGCATCATTCATTAGTTTAATATTATCTGCAGTGATTGCACTTTTTAGTTATCTAGTGATCGAAAAACCATTTTTAAAAATTCGTGAGTGGACTCAGCCTAGATTTGACATTTCTAAAAATAGTTTTTACTATATAATAGGGAATGATAAAGAAAAAAGATTGGTTTCCATTTTACTTTCCATTTTATCGTTTTTGCCTTATTTGATTGTAAAGCAGATGATAGTCGTTTCTTTCATACCCTTAACAAATTATGCAGAGATTAGCCTTTCGGTATTACTCATCATTCCGATCTTACTCAATGGATACTCGCTTCTAAAGTATAGACAAATTTTCTTTTACCACTACATTAGCCGGTTTCAGAACCAATGAGTTTGTTCTCTCTAGCGTTTTTGGTCTAGTTCAAAAACGCAGATTTTAAATTCTCTTTGATTTTGGCTCTTGTTCCTTCCGCTTCTTTGGGAAGTGTTAACTCATCGAGTTGTTTTAGAATAAAGGTTTCATCGACAAGTTTTCCTTCCAAAACTTTTCCAATCATTCCCGCGATGATATTTAAAATTTGGTTGGGATCTAAATAACCATGATTCTCTAAAAGGATGGCCATTCCCATGGCACCTTCTGTTCCGTAAAAGGGAGGTCTCTTTGAAAATTCTGTTTCGAAAACACCTTCTGGTAGGGCATCTTTTACTTTTTGGATCATATCCAATTGACTTGGGCCATGACTTGTGCGATTGATGAGAGTAAGAGTTACTGGGTTTTTAGGGCCGTGGATCCGTAGGATTTCTTCCGCATACAATCTGATTTTTTTTGCAGCGTCTCTTGTAATGGCATCTCTTCCTAAAAAATTCAATTGGTATAAATATTCTTCTAATTCGTCTCCGCTTAATTTTCCCATACAGATCAATTGGTAGAGTGTGAAGATCATATAATCGGATTCTGTATTATCTCCGAGAAGGATCTCCTTAGAATTTGTGGGTAAATAAATTCGGTCATATAGAAGAATGGAAAGTTTATAAGACATTTGGTCGAATAAACTTTGGTAAGAAGCTCCCAGGAATTTTTTAGTTCGTGACCAAGCCGGTTTGAATCCGTTTTGGAAAAATGTAAGGGGATTGAAGATTGTATCAATGACTTTATCAAATACTCCCTTGATCGTACCTTCTAAGTACTTTAAGTGTAAGGATTCAATGTGAATGTTATCTTTTGCAATTGTGGCAAGCATGGTCCTTCGAAAAAAATGAGGGCTTGCGGAAATAAACGCGAGGGGAGCATTCTCTAAGTTAATCCTCAGTTCCCTGTACAATTCGGGCATACCAGGAAGCGCCTGTTTTTGGTTAGGTGTCTCGAATAACGCAGAGAATTTTCCTTTTCCTGAGTGAATGTCCGTTGCCAGATAGGTTTGGTCAATGTCCGATGTGACAACCATTCCTTGGTAGTCTTCTGCAATGATCCGTAATTTCCCTTTTCCAACGATGGTGGTTCTTCCCAAAATGGAATTTTCGGTAGCATTTAAATGGGCAAGGTCCTTGGAATACTGTCGAAAGCTATCCAAACCTTCTAAAATCACTTGGAAATCATGCGATCCTACTGGCAGTTTGTCTCGGATTTCACAAGAGAAAAAACCATCCTCATCTGCTTTGATTTTACCAGATGTATAAATGAGTTTTCCAGTCACATCATGGACTTCTAATTTCAAAACTGGTTTGCGAACCGGGGCGAGGGAAAAATCGAGAAAGGGGGTGATTTTGGTTTCATCCCCCTTAAATAACCCTGTCACAAGGTCCCAAAGGCCATCTGCCTTCATTAAATCGGTAATCCCTACATCGACTACCTGACCACGCACATAGGAGCGTCGTTCTCTTCCTAGCGATCCACCGCAAACTGCGATTCTTTTGATATCGGTAATGATAGGTTGTGAAGTATTTGGTTCTTGGGACATAGAATTTATGCCCTTAAGCGTCTAAGAAAACAAGGAGCCGTCTATTCCTTTTTATGGCATCACTACGATCTACGAATGATTTTGTAAAACTTTTACAAAAAGAGGGAGAGCTCCGGGTCATTTCCGAGTTGGTTGACCCTAATTTAGAATTGGCTGAAATCCAAAGGCGAGTGGTCGCGAAAAAGGGACCTGCTTTGCTATTTACGAATGTAAAGGGAACCAAGTTTCCTGTGGCTACCAATCTTTATGGTTCTGAAAAACGAATCCATTTGGCCTTTGGTGAAAAACCTGTGCAAACGATTGCAAGACTTGCCAAACTTGCGAAAGAAATTTTTCCACCGCGGTTTTCCAAACTTTGGAAAGAACGTTCCCTTGGACTTTTGCCGTTTCAGGTTGGCCTAAAACAGGTCAGGCGAGCACCCATATTTGATGGCAGTGTCCCCAGCGTGGAAGATCTTCCAGGACTTGTGTCTTGGCCAAAGGATGGTGGTCCCTTTGTGACTTTACCTCTCGTTTATACCCAACATCCCAATTCTGGAAACGGTAATTTGGGGATGTATCGTGTGCAACTGTTTGGTGAAAAGACAGTTGGTATGCACATTCAAATCCATAGAGGAGGTGGGTTTCACTATTACGAAGCAGAAAAGGAAAACAAATCCCTTCCAGCACATGTTTATATTGGTGGGCCTCCAGCTCTCACCATTGCCGCTGTGGCACCACTGCCCGAAGAAATTCCGGAACTTGTATTTGCTTCCTTTCTCATGGGAGAAAAACTGCGGATGAAAAAAGACAAATTGGTTTCTCCATATCCAATTGTTGCCGATGCGGATTTTGCTCTCATTGGATCCATACCACCTAAATTACGAAGACCGGAAGGTCCGTTTGGAGACCATTATGGATACTATTCGTTGTTACACGATTACCCTTACTTGGATCTCTCTCATATCCTCCACCGTAAGGATGCCATATGGGCAGCAACAGTTGTCGGAAGACCTCCACAAGAGGACCATTACATTGCTGAATTCTTACAAGACTTATTATCACCAATGTTTCCCCTTGTGATGCCCCAAGTCCTTGGGGTATGGGCCTATGAGGAATCAGGTGTTCATTCTCTTGCAGCTGCCATTGTCAAAGAACGTTATTTCCGCGAAGCCTTTATGGGAGCACTTCGTATTTTGGGAGAAGGGCAGTTGTCTCTCACAAAATGTTTACTTGTGACAAACGAGAAGGTGAATCTTAAAAACTTTTCAGAAACCTTCCGAGTCATCACAGAACGAAGTGATCCAAGGACCGATTTTTTTATCTTTAGCAATATCAGCCAAGACACATTGGATTATACCAGTGGAACAGTGAACAAGGGGAGTAAACTTCTTTGGATGGGAATTACCGATCCAAACAAACCCATCATCAATACAAATCTTCCTAAAGAATTTAATGGAAGTTTTAAAGACAAACGTTTCCAAAACCCAAAAGTATTTTTACCAGGTGTTCTTGTTGTCAAAGGTTCGGAATTTAAACCAAATGATCGTTTAGCGGAAACTCTCCTCTCTGAAGATTTAGGAAAGTTTTCCTATGTGTTTCTTGTGGACGACTCGGAAGATGCTGTGAAATCAGATTCAGATTTTATTTGGACTATGTTTACAAGGATGGAACCTGCCTCAGATGTCTATGCAAGGACAGAAACCATTCGTAACCATATAGCCTACCAAGTTCCCATTGTATTTGATTGCCGTATGAAACCTTGGATCCCAGAAGTTCTCACTGCTTTACCAGAAACAGTCAAACAAGTGGATGAACGATTTGGCAAATGGATCGATTCCTTGCCATAGAGGTAACGAGAATCCAGAAACTTTCTGAAACTCTTTTCCCAAATCCGGAAGAAAAGTTGATAGATGGATTCTCTTAGGAAAAAAGAATCATCAGAGAAATGGGAAAAAAACTGACTTTAGTCACTGGCGGTGCGGGCCTCATTGGCTCACAAATCATAGAAGACTTAAACCATAATGGAAACACTGACATTTTGGTTGTGGACCATTTGGGAACAACAGATAAATGGAAAAATCTCCAAAGGAATTTTTTTACAGAGTATTATGAAAAGGATCAGTTTGAAGGATTTTTGGATACAGGCCATCCTATACTTTCTGAGATCTCCGAAATTTACCACCTTGGTGCGTGTTCTGCCACAACGGAAAAAGATGCAACGTATCTAATTCAGAATAACTTCCATTATACGAAAAAACTAGCTGAGTTTGCGATTACTAAAAACATCCCTTTTTTATACGCATCGAGTGCGGCAACTTATGGGGAAGGTGAATTCGGGTATGATGACAAAGCCCCGATCGAAACTTTAAAACCCCTCAATATGTATGGTTATTCAAAACACCTATTTGATTTGTATGCAAAAAAAACGAAGATTGCAGACAAACTCATCGGACTCAAATATTTTAATGTGTTTGGATATGGCGAAGCCCACAAAGGGGACATGCGTAGTTTAGTTCTCAAAGGCTATGAACAAATTCGAGACACTGGCAAACTAAAACTTTTTAAATCCTACAAACCCGAATACAAAGATGGGGAACAAAAACGAGATTTTTTGTATGTAAAGGATGCGAGTAAAATTAGCATCTATTTACTAAGTGAACGAAAATACGGATTGTACAATGTGGGGCGAGGGAAGGCAGAAACTTGGAATGACTTGGCTTCTGCTCTATTTAATGCCATGAATGCGCCGATAAACATTGAATATGTGGAAATGCCAGATTCGTTAAAAGGCAAATACCAATATTACACCTGCGCTGATATGGAAAAGTTAACAAAGGCAGGATATCCTTTCGGTTTTACAAACCTCCAGGATTCCATAAAAGAATACGTTCGCCTCTTATCATTAGAAGCGAAGTAATGCTTATTTTTTATACACTTTTACAATGGTTTGGATTAAATCTTTGAACTTAGCATCTTTCAAACGATAGAACACTTGGTTCGAAGACTTTCGGGATTCTAAGATTCCATTGTTTTTCATTTTGCTTAGGTGTTGTGAGGCGGCCGACTGACTCGTACCTAGTAATTCCACTAGTTGACCTACTGTTTTTTCTTCTTTTGCCAAAGTATAAAGGATGAGTAAGCGAATCGGGTGGGCTATCCCTTGAATTCCTTTAATCGCTTGTTCCAATTGTTGTTTCGATAGTTCTGTTTTTATTTTCATCGGTAAGGATTCCGTTATATCCTTATGACGAAAACATACTCAATTTACCTACGAAATTTTTATCGTTTGTTAAAAAAATGACAAAATAGATTCACAAATTTTTTTGCCTCCTATGTACAAAAAGAAGGCAAAAAAAGATTAATCGAAGTTAGATTCGTACTCCTCCGGAGATTTCCAAGACCACACCAGTAACAAGATCATTCGTGATGATAAACTCAGCTGTAGAAGCAATTTCATCTGGTTCTCCAAGCCTACCCACTGGGATAATCGATTTCCATTTTTCCAATGCTTCTGGGTTCATGTCTTTTAATACCATCTCAGTTCCAATAAATCCAGGAGCAATTCCTGCCACTCTGATTCCGAACTTGGCGAGTTCTTTTGACCAAGTTACTGTCATGGCTGCAACTCCAGCTTTTGCTGCACTGTAATTGGTTTGTCCAGAATTACCATGCATAGCGATGGAAGCAATAGGGATGATGACCCCTTTTTTTTGTTCTACCATTTTAGCTGCTGCTTCTCTACCAGTTAAGAAGACTCCAGTTAAATTAACATCGATGACTGATTGCCATTGGTCGATGCCCATTTTACCTTTGACCTTTCCCGTTTCTTTATCCACCCGGATGAGTAGGCCATCACGTAAGATCCCTGCATTGAGGATTGCAACATCAAGGCTTCCTTGAAATGCCGCAGCTTCTTCAATGAGTCGGATACTATCTTCTTCTTTAGCAACATTGGCAACGATTCCAGTTGTTTTGATTCCTTCTTTTTGAAAGAGAGAAACGGTTTCGTCCAACTTGTCTTTTTGGATGTCTGAGAGAATGATATTGGCACCCGACTTACCGAGACGGTATGCCATTGCCTTTCCTAGTCCACCGGCAGATCCGGTGACGAGAATGTTTGCACCTTTTAATTCCATGTCCACCAGTTTCGAAAAGGGCGGACACTAGGTCGATACAATTACAGTAGAAATGATTTGGTCAAAAACGAATTATATTTCTGCTAGTTCGGCACTACGAAACGACACATAATTGTCGTTAAATGGAATTTCCACTCTGGCAACTGTTCTGTCTTCGTGAGTGATGATACGAAATAGGTTAGGGTCAACACCTTCGTTTTTAAGAAGGATCATGATGAGGGCAATTCCAAGTCCTGCACCTTCTGTATTGTCCATATTGTCCATGTAAAATTCTGCGATGTCATTATACCCCATGGACTTTTTCATTTTTTCTCTCATACGAACTTCTTCCGTTTTGATGACGGGAGTGTTGTTTGTCACTTCCACAAGGAGTCCGTCCAAACAGTAGTGGAATTTGATTTGCACATACACACCACGGGCGAGGCATCGTTTCCCATATTCATCTGCCATTTTTTCAGAAAACTTTTTGGAATACTCTTTGATCCCTTGGAAATAATCAGCTTCGTCTGTGATGTCGAGTCCCTCATCTTCGAAAAAGACTCGTTTTTGGTTGGCTTTGATTCCGTTGATGGTGAGTTCTTTAGAAATGGTATATAACATTTCCACAAATTGGGATTGTCCCACTTCGTCTAGGATATGAGTGATGAGCCCAAGCACATACTGTTCCAACTGGCGATTCATCCGAGACGACCGGACGACGATTTTCGATTTTGCCTTTACTAAATCGGGGATTTGTGCTTCTAATTCTACAAAGGGTTTCGCCACGAATCATTCCTTATACAGTGAGTGTCTCCCACATGGTTCTATTATCGAACCGGGAAATCCACAACTAAAATCAGACTGGAAAATCACCAAATTTCCTGTTTTTTTACCATTTCCAGGAAATAAACTCATTTTCCATTGACCAATGAGCCTCATTTAAAATAGTGTAAAAAACCTAGCCTCGCTTGGAAACCCGCGCTTGGGTGGGAAACGTTTGCCCTCTTAGCTCAGTGGTAGAGCACTTCCATGGTAAGGAAGGGGTCGCCAGTTCAAGCCTGGTAGAGGGCTTGTTTAGGGCTGTAGTTTAATGGTAGAACTAGGATCTCCAAAGTCCTTGGTGGGAGTTCGATTCTCTCCAGCCCTGCCAACTACGGAATATAGAATTAGAGAAACAGGACAAGGATCAATGAAAGCTACGAGTTTCATTCAGGAATGTAAAGCAGAACTTGAAAAAGTACATTGGCCTACGCGCCAAGAAGTGGTGAGTTCTACCGTTGTAGTCCTAGTTACAGTATTTATCTTTTCCTTATTTTTATCAGCTTCGGATTTCGTTTTCTTGAAACTGTTAAAGTGGTTCTGGGCATTAGGAACATAGGTAGGGAAGTGGGCGATTCTTTAGATAAAAAATGGTATGTGCTTCAAACTTATTCTGGTCATGAGAATAAGGTGAAAACTAACATTGAAAAGATGGTCCAACAACAAAAGCTGGAAGACCAGATCTTTTCGGTGAAAATTCCTTCAATGGAAGTTGCCGAAATGAAAAACGGCAAAAAGAAGGTCACGAAGAAAAAACTCATGCCGGGTTATGTTCTCGTTGAGATGAATATGACCGATGACCTTCGGTTTAAGATCCAGAACTTACCTTCTGTGTCTACGTTTGTAGGCGGAAAAGGAAAAGGTCCGGAACCACTTTCACTCGATGAGATCAAAAATCTCTTCAGTGATGTGGGAAGTGTGGAATCGGAAGAAGTATCACGACCACGTTTCCTCTTCAAAGTGGGCGAGACATTGAAAATTATAGATGGTCCGTTTGCCAATTTCACTGGGCTTGTAGATGAAATTTTCCCTGATAAGGGAAGGCTTCGTGTCCGAGTCGAAATTTTTGGAAGATCCACTCCAGTGGAGTTGGATTACCTCCAAGTAAAATCGGAACAATAGAACTGATAGATTGACTTTTAGTAAGGAACTTGAAACGAGATGGCTGCAAAGAAAGTAGTAAAACAAATTAAACTCCAAGTAGAAGCAGGGAAAGCAAACCCAGCTCCTCCGGTAGGACCTGCACTTGGTCAGGCCGGACTCAATATCATGGAATTTTGTAAACAGTTTAATGAAAGATCAAAAAACCAAATGGGACTCAAACTCCCGGTGGTGATCACTGTTTATTCCGACAGAAGTTTTACATTCGTCACTAAATCACCTCCAGCTGCTCTTCTTGTCATGAAGGCACTTGGGATTCCAGGTGGATCTGCTACTCCTCACACAGTGAAAGTAGGAACGATCAAACGCGCACAACTAGAAGAAATTGCAAAAACGAAGATGGAAGACCTCAATGCGAACGACTTAGATGCAGCAGTGAAAATCATTGCTGGAACTTGCCGTTCCATGGGTGTTAACGTCGAGTAATCATTAGGAAACGGGAACCGAAGTCATGAAACGCGGCAAAAAATACATCCAACTCAAAGAGAAAGTCGATCGCACAAAGGCTTATACCCTTGGTGAGGCAGTCGGTTTAGCGAAAGCGACCAGTTACTCAAAGTTCGACGGGACTTTAGAGATCTCTACTAAAATCAATTATAAATCTCTTCAAAACGTAAGAGGGACAATTTCTCTTCCACATGGAACTGGAAAAACAATTAAGGTTTTGGTTTTCTGCAAAGGAGACAAACAAAACGAAGCAAGAGAAGCTGGTGCTGATTTTGTTGGCGATATGGACCTGATTGAAAAAGTTTCTGGTGGTTGGACTGATTTTGATGCTTGTGTGGCAACTCCTGATATGATGAAGGAAGTTGGTAAACTTGGTCCAGTTCTTGGTCGTAAAGGCCTTATGCCTAAACCAAAGGCAGGAACTGTCACTACTGATGTTACAAAAGCAGTGAAAGAACTCAAAGCGGGTCGTATTGAATACCGTCCTGATAAAGGGGGAGTGGTTCACTTAGGGGTAGGAAAATGTTCCTTCTCTGATGATAAACTTTCTGATAACATCAATGCTGTTGTTGCAGCACTTATGAAAGACAAACCTTCCGATGCGAAGGGAGATTACCTCAAGTCTTTCTCTGTAGCAGCGACTATGGGAATCGGCGTAAAAGTCGATGTAAAAGAACTAGTAAACGCGAACATATAACGAGTAAGAACAATGGCAAATCCATCTAAAATTGAAGCAGTATCAGAACTTAAGAGTCGTTTGGAAAAACGACCTAACTTTATTTTAGCATCTTACAGCGGTTTAACTGTTGAAGATATGTCTAACCTTCGTGCGAAACTTCGCAAAGAAGGATCGGAGATGAAGGTAATCAAAAACAACCTTTTTCTCCGTGCATTAAAAGAGTCTTCTGAACATAAAAACAACTCCATCGATTTTGGGGATGTTTACAAAGGACCACTTGCAGCGATTTTCTCTCTGGATGCACTTCCAGCAGTAGCGAAAGTTTGTAAGGACTTTGCAAAAGATAAGAAGGAACTTGAAATCAGAACCGGCTATATGGACGGTGAGGTTTTGGGTAAGTCTGGAGTAGAGGCGATTGCTGGACTTCCGTCCAAACAAGAACTTCTTGCGCAAGTTGCTCGTGGGATCAATGCTCCTGCAACACAAATTGCTTCTGGAATCAATCAAATCATGGCATCATTGGCACGCGCCATCAATGCTGTAGCCGAGAAAAACGGCAATTAGTAATCATAGTGATTAGTAGGATAAGGAGAATATAGATGTCTGTTGACGCGCTATTAGAACAAATTGGAAGTCTTACATTAGTTCAGGCTGCTGACCTAGTGAAAAAGATGGAGGAGAAATTCGGGATTTCTGCTGCTGCACCGGTTGCGGTAGCGGCTGTTGCGGGTGCAGGTGGTGGCGCTGCTGCTGCTGAAGAACCAGCAACTTTCAATGTTATCTTGAAAGCACACGGTGACAAAAAGATCGACGTTATTAAACTCGTTCGCGAAATCACTGGTCTTGGATTAGCAGATGCGAAAACTCTTGTAGAGGCTGGTGGAAAATCAGTGAAAGAAGGGGTTTCTAAAGATGAAGCTGCTGATATTAAGAAAAAACTCGAAGGTGTTGGGGCTCAAGTAGAAGTTGCTGCTGCCGGTTAATCGGTTGCCAATTTTTAAACCCAGTCTTCAAAAACTTAGAGGCAGGGAGGCCGTAGGCGTCCCCACCTCTATTTTTTCGTTTATCATACCATCTATTATTTTGACGTCTCTAGGGAGAGTATTCCATGCATACCCGAATGCAAATTAGAAACCGGGTAAATTTCGGTAAAATTACCGACCTCAATTTACTTCCTAATCTTATCTACGTACAGAAAAAATCCTTTGATTGGTTTCTCCAGTCGGAAGTGAAAGATCCGACCAAACGTTTAAACCAAGGGTTGGAAGCAGTTTTTCGCGAATCTTTTCCAATCGAATCACCAAACAACGATATGGTCATGGAATATGGCCATTATGTGTTAGGAGAACCAAAACGTGATCCTCAAGAATGTAAGGACACTGATTCTTCTTATGCGGTTCCACTAAAAGCAGTCATTCGACTCATCATCAAGGACACCGGTGAAATCCGCGAACAAGTTGTCTATATGGGTGACCTTCCTGTGATGACAGACCACGGTACTTTCATCATCAACGGTGCGGAAAGAGTAGTGGTAAGCCAGTTACACAGATCTCCTGGTATTTTCTTTTCTTATGACCAAGTGCGAGATACATTCTCGGCGCGAGTCATTCCATACCGAGGTTCTTGGTTGGAATTTGAGATGGACAACAAAGGTATCCTTGTTGCCAAAATCGACCGTAAGAAAAAATTCCCTGCTACTTTACTTGTAAAAGCTATGGGAATGGGAACAAACGAAGAAGTATTACGTTTGTTCTACGGTTCAAGCAAGATGAAAATTGCTGGTGCCAATCCAAAAGACCTCAAACGTCTGATCGGCCGACGAACCATTGCTGATATCATTAACATGGAAACAGGCGAGGTAATGCTCGATGCTGGTTCCAAAATCAATGAGGATAATATCTCCATCCTTCGTGAAATGAAGGTAAAAGATGTGGATGTCATTGAATTTCCAAAAGGAAAAGACAATCCTGTTCTCATCAACTGCCTTGAAAAAGACGGAGTCAATGACTACGAAGATGCGGTGAAAAAATTTCACACCATTATGCGTCCGGGTGAACCTTCTACGATTGAAAACGCGGAAGCAGAACTCAAACGACTCTTTTTCTCTCCTAAAACATTTGATTTGGGTGTAGTAGGTCGTTATAAAATCAATAGCAAATTTGAATTCAACAATCCGAAAGAATTCTCAAAAGCTGATGACCGAGTTTTAAGAAAACAAGACATCATTGAAACGGTTCGTTACCTTGTGATGTTAATGTCTGAGGCAGAGAACTACTACCCAGATGATATTGACCACTTAGGAAACAGAAGGATTCGTTCTGTTGGTGAGCTCATTGCAAACCAATTGAAACTTGGATTCTCTCGTGTAGAACGTGTCATCAAAGAAAGAATGACCGTACAAGAACCGGAACAACAAACTCCGCAACTTCTCATTTCCATCAAACCAATCACAGCTGTGATCAATGAGTTTTTTGGATCTTCGCAACTTTCTCAGTTTATGGATCAAACGAACCCACTAGCGGAACTAACTCACAAACGTAGGTTAAACGCTCTTGGACCTGGTGGTCTTTCTCGTGATAGAGCAGGTTTCGAAGTCCGTGACGTTCATTATTCTCACTATGGCCGTATGTGCCCAATTGAAACACCGGAAGGTCCAAACATTGGTCTCATTCTTTCCATGTCTAGTTTTGCAAGGGTAAACGATTATGGGTTCATTGAAACTCCATACCGCCTTGTCAAGAATGGAAAGGTCCAAAAACAAGTAGAGTATCTCACTGCTGACAAAGAAGAATACCACTATATGGCGCAGTCGAACTCGACTGTGGATGAGAAGGGAGAATTTACTTCCAAACTCATTTCCACTCGT
Source organism: Leptospira limi (assembly GCF_026151395.1). Taxonomy (NCBI): domain Bacteria; kingdom Pseudomonadati; phylum Spirochaetota; class Leptospiria; order Leptospirales; family Leptospiraceae; genus Leptospira; species Leptospira limi. Next base: position 2,665,425 of record NZ_JAMQPV010000001.1, on the reverse strand, counting down.
CATAGAGGAGACTTCCCTTTCCGTAGCCCATCTGAGATCCAGTATATGGACCTTGCTCCACTACAAGTTGTGTCTGTATCAACAGCTCTCATTCCATTCCTCGAACATGATGATGCAAACCGCGCTCTCATGGGTTCGAACATGCAACGCCAAGCAGTGCCACTTCTCACGGAAGAAGCTCCTTTTGTGGGAACTGGTATGGAAGCTCGTGCAGCGTATGACGCTGGGGTTTGTATTGTTGCGAAAAAAGACGGTGTGGTTTCCAAAGTGGATGCAACAGGTGTTTGGGTGAAAGAAGACCAATCCAAAGAGATTGTGCACTATCCACTCATTAAATTCAAAAAAACCAACCAAGGTACATGTTTTAACCAAAAACCAAACGTGTCCATGCTCCATACCACAACTGGTGGTAAGGTGAATAAGGTTTCCAAAGAACGGATCGAAGTTACAACTCCGAACGGTGAAAAGGAAATCCACGAATTGGTATTATCGGAAGAAGTACAATTCCATGCTGTTGTCAAAGAAGGACAAGATATCGGAATTGGAGCTCCTGTTGCCGGCCAGATCATCAAAGGGGAAAAATACGGTGAGTTCGGACAAATCCTCCAAAAAGGAACTGTCCTTGCGAATGGTCCTTCCACTGACGCAGGTTATTTGGCACTGGGAAGAAACGTTCTTGTGGCATTTATGCCTTGGGAAGGTTACAACTTTGAGGATGCGATTCTGATCTCTGAACGAATCATCAAAGACGATGTTTTCTCTTCCATTCACATTGAAGAATTTGAAATCCAAGCTCGGGAAACCAAACTCGGACAAGAACAAATCACTCGTGACATTCCAAACCTTTCGGACAAAGCGTTCCGAGATTTGGATGAATCAGGTGTGATTCGTGTGGGTGCTGAAGTAAAACCTGGTGACATCCTTGTTGGTATGGTGACTCCTAAAGGGGAAACTGACCTCACTCCAGAATATAAATTATTACACTCCATCTTTGGAGAAAAGGCAAAAGAAGTAAGAGATTCCTCTCTTCGTATGCCAAACGGTTTCGAAGGAACTGTGATCGATATCAAACGTTATTCCCGTGAAACTGGCGATGAACTCGCTGCTGGCGTGGAAGAAATGGTGAAAGTGTATGTGGCTCGTAAACGTAAACTCCTAGTGGGTGATAAGATGGCGGGTAGACACGGAAACAAAGGGGTAGTTGCACGTGTGATGGCACAAGAAGATATGCCATACATGGAAGACGGAACTCCAGTTGATATCGTTCTAAACCCTCTCGGTGTTCCTTCACGTATGAACCTCGGTCAGATTTTTGAAACTCAACTTGGTTTTGCTGCTAAAAAACTAGGGATCAATTTTGAAACCCCAGTTTTTGATGGAGCGTCAGAAGGTGATGTTCACGAATTCTGCCAAAAAGCAGGTTTACCAGGAAACAGCAAATTTCAGTTATTCGACGGAAGAACAGGTGAAAAATTCATCAACCAAGTTTTCTGCGGATACATTTACATGTTAAAACTGGCTCACTTGGTGGATGACAAAATCCATGCAAGGTCTACTGGACCTTACTCACTCGTAACGCAACAACCACTCGGTGGTAAGGCGCAGTTCGGGGGACAAAGGTTAGGAGAGATGGAAGTTTGGGCTCTAGAAGCGTATGGTGCATCACACACCTTACAAGAGTTACTCACCATTAAGTCAGATGATATGTTAGGTCGTGCAAGAATTTACGAAGCGATTGTCAAAGGAATTCACTCGATTAAACCGGGTATCCCAGAGTCCTTCAACGTTCTTGTACAGGAACTCCGAGGTCTAGCACTCGATATCATCATCAAAGACTCCGAAGGATTGGAAGTGGATATCTCTGATTACGAAGATGAATTCTCGAAAAACAAAAAGAAAATCAAATTCGAGACCATTGAAAACGTTTAGGGAAGGGAAAAAGTATGAGAAATTACAATAGTTTTGAATCGATTACGATCCGTTTGGCATCACCCGAGCGGATCAAAGAGTGGTCGTTTGGGGAAGTCAAAAAACCTGAAACGATTAACTACCGTACCCTAAAACCGGAACGAGATGGTCTTTTCTGCGAAAAAATCTTTGGAACCACAAAGGATTGGGAATGTTACTGCGGTAAATTCAAATCCATCCGTTATAAGGGTGTGGTTTGCGACAAATGTGGAGTTGAAGTAACTCACTCCAAAGTGCGTCGTGAGAGAATGGGGCATATTGAACTAGCGGCCCCAGTTTCGCATATCTGGTACTACAGATCCGTTCCATCACGTATGGGTCTTCTACTTGATATGACGATCAACCAACTCAAAAGTGTTCTATACTTTGAGAAGTATGTGATCATTGACCCAGCTGATTCTGGAAGGAACAGAGGGGAACTCATCGATGAAGATGAATACCACAATTATTTAGATGAATACGGTGATAAGTTTATCGCAGGTATTGGTGGGGACGCAATCAAAGAACTTCTCGCACGCATTGATGTGGACGCAGAAGCTCGTGTGATCCGCCAAAAGATCCAAGACAAAAACAAAATCTCCGACAAACGTATTTTCAAACGCCTCGAAGTTTTGGAAGCATTCCGTGATTCGGGTAACCGTCCTGAATGGATGGTTCTGGATGTAGTTCCGGTTATCCCACCAGAACTTCGCCCGATGGTGCAATTAGAGGGGGGACGTTTTGCCACTTCCGACCTCAACGATTTGTATCGCCGTGTGATCAACCGTAACAATCGATTGAAACGTCTTCTTGCCCTCAAAGCTCCTGAGATCATCGTTCGCAACGAAAAACGTATGTTACAAGAAGCAGTAGATGCTCTTTTTGATAACAGCCGTCGTAAACGAACTGTCAAAGGAAAAGGAAACAGACCTTTAAAATCTATCTCCGATATGCTCAAAGGAAAACAAGGTCGGTTCCGCCAAAACTTACTCGGAAAACGGGTGGATTACTCTGGTCGTTCCGTAATTGTTGTTGGTCCAGAACTCAAATACCACCAAATGGGTCTTCCTAAAAAAATGGCTTTGGAACTTTTCAAACCGTTCATTATGAAACGCCTAGTGGATTTGGAACTAGCACCAAACATCAAATCTGCGAAGAAAAAAATCGAAGCGGAAGACAAAGAAGTTTTTGATGTATTGGAAACCGTGGTGAAAGAACACCCGGTTCTACTCAACCGTGCTCCAACACTTCACAGACTTGGAATCCAAGCATTTTTACCAGTCCTTGTAGAAGGAAAAGCAATCAAACTCCACCCACTCGTATGTCACGCGTTTAACGCCGACTTCGACGGGGACCAAATGGCCATCCACGTTCCACTCGCGCCAAAAGCACAGCTTGAAACTTGGATGCTCATGTTATCACCGCATAACATCTTAAACCCAGCGAATGGACAACCAATTTGTGGACCAACTCAAGATATCGTTCTTGGGATTTATTATCTCACTTCTGAAGTGAAAGACGCAAAAGGTGAAGGTAAATTCTTCACGGGTCTGGAAGAAGTGATGTATGCGATTGAAACAAAAACAGTTGAAATTCGCTCTAAAATCTCCGTTTTACACGAAGGGAAAATCATCGAAACTACACCTGGTCGACTTATCTTCAACCAAGTGATGCCAAAAGGGTATGTTTATATCAACAGAACCCTCGGTGATAAAGAAACAAACAAAATCATTGCAGACGTATATGAGAAGTTTGGACCAGGGATCACAGTTGTGATGCTTGATGAAATCAAACGTCTTGGTTACCGTTACGCGACTGTATTTGCTCCAACAATCTCCATTGATGATATCCGAGTTTCTCCTCAAAAAGAAGGTCTCGTGAATGATGCCAACAAAGAAGTTGAAAAAGCAGATATGGAGTACCGTAAAGGTATCATCACAAACGAAGAACGTCGTAAAAAAGTAATCGAGATTTGGACCAAAACCAATGACCGCATTACAGAAGGGATGTTCAAGGAACTCGAAAAAGACCAAGCGGGATTTAACCCTGTTTACGTCATGGCAGCCTCTGGTGCTCGCGGATCAAAACAACAGATCCGTCAGCTTGCTGGGATGCGGGGCCTTATGGCGAAACCATCTGGGGAAATCATCGAACTTGCGATTCGTTCGAACTTCCGTGAAGGTCTTGGGGTATTAGAATTTTTTATCTCCACACATGGTGCGAGAAAGGGTCTTGCGGATACTGCCTTAAAAACAGCGGATGCGGGTTATCTCACTCGTCGTCTAGTAGACATCTCACAGGACGTGATCGTATCCGAAGATGATTGCGGAACTAAAGCAAACATCACTCTCGGAATCGTAAAAGAAGGGGAAAACGTAATTGTTTCTCTTGCGGACAGAGTGTTCGGCCGTTACACAGCTGAAGACCTAGTAGACCCTGTGACGGAAAAAGTAGTATTTCCAAAAGATACTCTCATCACAAGAGCTCTTGGCCAACAGATTGAAAACCTTGGTTACGATAAAATCAAAGTAAGATCGCCACTCACTTGCCGTTCCCGACATGGAATTTGTACAAAATGTTATGGTATGGACATGGCTCGCCTTGTGCCTGCTGAGATTGGTGAAGCAGTGGGAACCATTGCGGCTCAGTCCATCGGGCAACCAGGAACACAGCTTACGATGAGAACCTTCCACGTGGGTGGTGCAGCATCTGCAACCATTTCCGAAAGAGAACATAAAGTTCCTTATCGTTCGATCGTAAAATCAATTAACGGTCGTCTTGTGACGAACGCAAACTCTGCAAAAGTTTTTGCTCGTCGCGGAACCATCATCGTAAACCGACTCATCCAAGAGTTCAACACGGAGTCTTTATCCAGTGTTCGAATCGTGGATGGACAACGTCTAGAAAAAGGGGAAGTGTTCGCAACACAAGTGGGTGAATCCACGGAACAACGAATCACTTCTGACCAAGCAGGTGTTGTTTCCCTAGTCGGAACTACACTTCGTATTCTAGGGGATGACATTGTCATTCCAGTCAAAATCGGTACTATCTTAAAAGTAGAAGAAGGTCAAATCGTTGATGAAAACAGAGCTCTCGCTGAGTTTGACCCTTTTAACGAAGTGGCTGTTTCGGAAACGGCTGGAACGATTCAATGGGAAGATTTGGAAATTGGTAAAAACGTTCGTCGTGACGTAGACCCTAAGACATCCAATATCATTTTAAAAGTCGTAGAACAGAAGAAAGACCGTCTCGTTCCAAAAGTAATTGTTGGATCTGATAGTTATTCCGTTCCAGTAGATGCACTCCTCCAATTCCAAAATGGAGACAAAGTAAGAGAAGGGGATATCATTTTCAAAATCCCATCGGTTGCTGAAAAAACACGTGATATCACGGGTGGTCTTCCAAGGGTAGATGAACTTTTCGAAGCACGTCGTCCAAAAGACGCCTGCACACTTGCTGAAATTGACGGAAAGATTGAAGACAAAGGAGAAATCGTAAAAGAAAAACGAATTCTCTACATCATTCCAGAAACGGCAGAACAAGAAAAAGTAAAAGTAGCAATCCCTGTTGGAAAACAAATTCGTGTGCGCCAAGGTGACTTTGTGAAACGAGGAGACCAGTTGGACGAAGGAAACTTTGATCCACATGATATCCTTGCGATCAAAGGACCAAGTGCCCTTCATGAATACCTAGTGTCCGAAGTGCAAGAGGTATATCGTTTACAAGGAGTTCATATCAATGATAAACACATTGAAGTTGTGGTTCGTTCCATGCTTCGTAAGGTGATCATCACTGATAGTGGGGACACATCGTTCGTAAACCAACAACAAGTGGATAAATTTCTCTTTGATGAAGAAAACGACCGAGTGGAACAAGAGGGTGGATCTCCTGCACAAGGAACTCCAGTTCTTCTTGGTCTTACCAAAGCATCTCTTAATACTGAGTCTTATTTCTCAGCAGCATCCTTCCAAGAAACCACTAAGGTTCTGACAGATGCAGCGATCAAAGGAAAAACAGATAACCTTATGGGTCTGAAAGAAAACGTAATCATTGGTCACATGATCCCTGCGGGAACAGGTATGAAAAAATACCGTGACATTGAAGTTTTCAAAGAAATGCCTGGGGATTTGGATTGGGACTTGGAATCAGAAGATGAGGAAGAAGAAGTTTCTGAACTTTCAGAATCAGCTCCAGTTTCGACTGCTACTCTTTCAAGACTTGTGGCAGAAGAAGATGAAGACGAGGATGAATTAGAAGAAGAAGCGGACGACTCAGATGATGAGGACGATGACGATTAGTCACTAAAGAATTCTTTTAGAAATCATCCAATTTGGATGGTTTCTAGGGACAAAAATCATGTTTTCGTTTACAAAATGTCCCTATCTGGAATTTTGGACGAAAACGTCATTATTTTTTTAAATAGAGAAGTAGAAGAAGGAATCGAATGCCTACAATTAACCAGCTCATCCGCATTGGAAGAGAAGACCAAAAGAAAAGAACTAAATCTCCCGCTCTAAAGGCATGCCCACAAAGACGTGGAGTTTGCACAAGAGTGATGACTTTCACTCCTAAAAAACCTAACTCGGCTCTTCGTAAAGTAGCAAGGGTTCGTTTGACAACAGGAATTGAAGTTACTGCTTATATCCCAGGCGAAGGCCATAACCTCCAAGAACACAACGTGGTTCTTATCCGTGGGGGAAGGGTAAAAGATTTACCAGGGGTTCGTTATCATATCATTCGTGGTACACTGGATACACTCGGTGTGGACAAACGTCGCAAAGGACGTTCTAAATACGGCGCGAAGCGTCCTAAAGCGTAATCGGAGAAAGGTATATGTCTAGAAGAAGAGGAAAAGTTGAACCGCGCCACATCGAAGGCGATCCAAAATACAACGACAAAGTGATTTCAAAGTTTATCAACTGCCTAATGGTAGATGGTAAAAAAAGTGTCGCTGAAGCTGTGTTCTACGATGCATTAGAAGTCATTGCGAAAAAAACAGGACAAGATCCTTTTGCTGTTTTCCAAGAAGCATTGGAAAATGCAAAACCACAAGTGGAAGTAAAATCCCGCAGAGTGGGTGGTGTCACTTACCAAGTACCAATTGAAGTTCGTCCAGAAAGACGTCTTGCACTTGGAATTAGATGGCTAATCAAATATAGCCGTGGCAGAAACGAAAAATCTATGAAAAACAAATTGGCAGCAGAATTCATGGAAGCCCAAAAAGGCACAGGATCTGCGATCAAGAAAAAAGAAGACATCAGAAAAATGGCAGATGCCAACAAGGCATTCTCTCATTACCGCTGGTAATCCCTTTTATTCGATTCCAAACATTGATAAGCCAGGTTTGATACCTGGCTTTTTTATTTTCGCACTCATCCCATAAACCATGATCTACCGCACAGTTGGCATTTTTGCTCATATCGATTCTGGGAAAACTACCCTCACCGAACGAATCTTATTCGAAGCGGGTAAAATTTCCGCGGTTGGAACCATAGAAGATGGGAACACCGAGTCAGACCAACTCCAAGAAGAAATCGAAAGAGGGATTTCCATTCGTACTACGTTCCATGTGGTACCTTGGACAACAAGTTTCGGAACCTTTGAAATCCAACTCATCGACACACCTGGTCATATAGACTTTCGAAACCAAGTGACGGACCTTCTTCCCGCAATGGAATCTGCCATTGTCATTTTAGAAGCAGGTTCCGTTGTACAATCCCAAGCAAGGTTAGTGATTGAAGAGTTACGAAAGGCAAAGATCCCAATTGTATTTTTCATCAACAAATTGGACAGGTTTGCAGAAGACTACCTCGATACACTAGTTTCTTTGGAAGAGATATTACAAATACCTCCCGTTTCCTTATTCCAAAAAGGAGCCAATGGTTGGGAATACTACTTGCAAAACGAAAGAGTATTTTCCAAAACCACGAAAGAAGAATTACTCGCATGTGATGAAGAATCACTGTTAACGTTCTGGAAGGAAGAAAACGAAACATCAGAATTACCAAAACTTTCCCTACAAAAGGGGACAGGGGAAGGGAAACTTTACCCAGTGTATGGTGGTTCTGCCAAAACCGGTGAAGGGGTTCGTGAACTTCTGGATCTAGTTATGTGGACAAATCCCAAAGAAATTGAACCAATTTCTCATTCTCCACTCCTTGTTCTCTCAAGAAGGACAGACCCACAGATCGGTCGTTATGCGGTCATTTGCCCAACGATTTCATTACCAGTCGCGAAGGTGATGGAAGTCCTTCTTTTCTCAAAGGAAACACTGGACCCAGCCAAACGCGAAAAAACCATTCCGTTTGGTTATGATACCAACCTCTCCCTTTCTTTTTTATCAGCAGAAACGTTTGAAGGAGTAGGTTCCCTTACCAAAGGAAAGCTTATACTCGTTCGGGAAAATGAACATTTCCAAATGGAACCGGGGAATCCCGTTGTCTACCTTGCGAGTGTTACCAGTGCAATTAGTTCCAAACCCACAACCTCGGAACTGAGTCCGTTTTCTGTGGTGTTAGAACCAGAAAATAGTGCGGAAAAGGAATTTTGGTTATGTCGCTTACAGGAACTCATTTGGGAAGATCCCGGTTACCAGCTGGAACTGAAAGAAGAAACAGGACAAATTGTCCTTTTTGGGAGAGGGGAACTCCATTTAGAGATTGGAATCCGAAGGATTTCCGAGAAAACTGAAAAAAAACTCTCTTTTAGTTCGATAAACATTGCCAAATTAGAGCTTTTTAAAAAAATGTCTCATAAGGTTGCCCTAGAGCATCGTGCCTTTGAAGACCAAAAGTCAAGCGGCGCGCTCATCGCAGTCCTGGAAGATACTGCCGATTTTTCGAAGCAAATTGCCTTCGAGGTAAGTCTTCCGGAAGAAGTAAAACATTCGATAGAAACGTCCTTTATAGAAGCCTGCTTACACGGGTTTTACGGTGAGGAAGTTTGTGGCCTGAGACTAAGAGTCCTCTCTTATGAGATGCCTCCGGGGGATTTACAAACCACTCTCACATTACTCAAAGTAGCAATACTTGCAGGAGTGAAGGAATGTTTTCCGTCAAACACATATTTGGTTGGTCCCCTCACTGAGATCGAAGTGATGGTAGACGCAAACCATTTGGGTGTAGTTCTTTCTGATCTAAGTCGCAGGAACGCAAAGGTGGTATCCACCTATGAGGCTGTGGCAGGGAAGAGTCACTTAAAAGCCAATGCATCGGCAGAAAACCTGCTTGGCTTTTCAGGGGCTCTTAGAAACATGACCAAAGGGATTGGCATTTCTTGGGAAAGGACTGCTTTTACCTCTGAATTTTATGCAGTTCTAAAGGAGTAAAGAACCGAATATCGGGTCTTGCACCACGATTGAGGAGTAGATTCTAACAATGGCTAAAGAAAAATTTGACCGTTCAAAACCACACTTAAACATCGGAACAATTGGTCACGTTGACCACGGTAAAACTACGCTAACAGCAGCAATCACAACGACGCTTGCTAAGTTAGTTGGTGGAAAAAACAAAGCGATTGCTTACGACCAAATCGACAACGCGCCAGAAGAAAAGGCTCGTGGGATTACTATTGCAACGTCTCACCAGGAATATGAAACTCCTAACCGTCACTATGCACACGTAGATTGTCCAGGTCACGCGGACTATGTTAAAAACATGATTACTGGTGCTGCTCAGATGGATGCTGCGATTCTCGTAGTTTCTGCAACTGACGGTGCTATGCCTCAAACCAAAGAACACATCCTTCTTGCTCGCCAAGTTGGTGTTCCTTACATCGTTGTTTATCTTAATAAAGCAGACATGTTAGCTGCTGACGAAAGAGAAGACATGATTGAGATGGTTAAAGAGGAAATCAAAGACCTTCTTAACAAATACAACTTCCCTGGTGATAAAACACCTTTCATTTCCGGATCTGCATTAAAAGCTCTAGAAGGTGAAGATTCTGACCTAGGTATGAAATCCATTTTGAAATTGATGGAAGCAGTTGATACTTACGTTCCAAACCCTACACGTGTTGTTGATAAACCTTTCCTAATGCCAGTAGAGGACGTATTCTCTATCACTGGTCGTGGAACTGTTGCAACAGGTCGTGTTGAGCAAGGAGTTCTTAAGATCAACGATGAGATCGAGATCGTTGGTATTCGTGATACATCTAAATCAGTTGTTACTGGTATTGAGATGTTCCGTAAACTACTCGACCAAGCAGAAGCAGGGGACAACATTGGTGCTCTTCTTCGCGGAACGAAAAAAGAAGACATCGAAAGAGGTCAAGTTCTCGCGAAACCGGGTACAATCACTCCACACAGAAAATTTAAAGCAGAAGTTTACGTCCTTACAAAAGACGAAGGTGGACGTCACACTCCATTCTTTAATAACTATCGCCCACAATTCTACTTCAGAACTACAGACATTACTGGTGTTTGTAACCTTCCTGGTGGAATGGAGATGGTTATGCCAGGTGATAACGTTACGATGTCAATCGAACTTATCCACCCAATTGCTATGGACCAAGGTTTGAAGTTCGCTATCCGTGAGGGTGGAAGAACGATTGGTTCTGGTGTTGTTGCGGAGATCGTTGAGTAATCGCAATGGCTGGACAAAGAATTCGCGTTAAGTTAAAAGCTTTCGATCATCGGTTGATTGACCAATCAACCTTTGAAATCGTTGCAACTGCGAAAAGGACTGGAGCTACTGTCTCCGGTCCTATCCCACTTCCAACGAAAAAAGAAATCTACACGGTATTACGTTCTCCGCACGTGAATAAAAAAGCTAGAGAACAATTTGAAATGAGAACTCATAAGAGACTCATCGATATTTTAAATACGAATGAAGATACGGTAGAAGCCCTGATGAAGCTTCAACTCCCTGCTGGAGTTTCCGTAGATATTAAATCCTAAGGATAGGATCCATGGCTAAAGGTTTAATCGGCGAAAAATTGGGCATGGCCCACATATTCAATAACGACGGTAAGATGGTAACTGTTACTGTTTTACGCGTGGGTCCTTGTTTTGTGTCCCAGGTAAAAACTGCTGCGAATGATGGCTACGAAGCTGTTCAATTAGCATTTGGTGATGCCAAAGAAAAACACTTAACAAAGGCCGAAGCTGGACATATCAAAAAAGCGAATATCGCTACTCCTAAAAAAACTTTGGTTGAATTCAAAGGATTTGAAGAAGTTGCAGTGGGTTCAGAAGTGAAACTCGCTGATGTTTTTGCTTTGAATGATACAGTAAAGGTTACCGGAACTTCTAAAGGGAAGGGAACACAAGGTGTTGTAAAACGCCATGGTTTTGCTGGTGGTCCTGCTGGGCACGGTTCTCGTTTCCAAAGACACCCTGGTTCGATTGGATCGAACACAACTCCTGGACGTGTGTTCAAGGGTTTGAAGATGGGTGGAAGAATGGGTTCTGAACAGACAACTGTTCGAAACCTGAAAGTAGTAAAAATTGATGCAGATGCTAACTTAGTATTTGTATCCGGTCCGGTTCCAGGAAGGGAACGTGGTATCGTTACGATAGAAAAAATCGGATAGATAGGTAGAACATGAAAGCGCGTAAATACAATAAAGAAGGCGTATTCGTAAGCGAAGTTGAACTTCCGGCAGAATTATTTGCTACCGGCATTTCGCTTGGAGCCATCTATGATGCGGTTAAAGCTGAAAATGCGAACAATAGACAAGGAACACATTCGACTAAAGATCGTTCCGAAGTTCGCGGTGGGGGAATCAAACCTTGGGCTCAAAAAGGAACTGGTCGTGCAAGACAAGGATCCATCAGAGCTCCTCATTTCGTTGGTGGTGGTATCATTCATGGACCAAAACCAAGAGATTATTCCTCTAACTTGTCACGCAGCGTTAAGAAGAAAGCTGTTCTCTCCATCCTTAACAAAAAGGCAGAAGAAAACAGAATCGCGATCATAGAAGACGTAGAACCTTCTTCTTACTCCACAAAGTCCATCTACAACATTTTGAAGAACATGGACATTGCAGAGAAGGGTAACGTGGGATTTGTAGTAGCTGGTGAAAACCAATTCCTAAAAAGATCCACTCGCAATATAGAGAACCTCAAATATGTGAACAGCAAACGTGTCGTTTGCCGAGACATCCTCTATAATAACAATTTAGTAATCTCTGAAAGCGCTTTAAAAGAGCTTCAGGCTCAGTATTCTAAGAAAGGATAAGACAGTGAACCTAGAGAATGTAATCTTATCACCAGTTGTTACAGAAAAGTCGCAAGACCTGCAAACAATTGGAGAACGTATGGGAAAAAGAACTGTCAAGTATACGTTCAAAGTCCACCCGGATGCGAACAAAACTTTGATCAAACAAGCCCTGAAACAAATGTATAACGTTGTTCCAACTGCAGTAAACGTAGCCGTTTACCGTGGTAAAATGAAACGTTTTAGAAACATGCCGTCCCCAAGACCTCACTACAAAAAAGCTGTAGTGACCTTCGCTGACGGAGCAAATTTGGATTTTGCTAAGGTTTAATTATGGGAATTAGAAAACTTAAACCCACAACACAGTCTAGCCGGTATTATTCGGTATTAGATTTCAAAGAAATCACAGAAGTGGTTCCTTATAAACCTCTCACTGCCAATTTTTCTTATAAGGCTGGCCGTGACAATAAGGGACGTATTGCTGTTAGACGCAAAGGTGGACGTAACAAAAGAAAGTTTCGTATCATCGATTTTAAACGTAATAAATTTGGAATCCCTGCAACAGTAAAAACAATTGAATACGATCCAAACCGTTCGTCATTCATTGCTCTTGTCTGTTATGCAGATGGGGAATACCGATACATTTTAGCTCCAAACGGTCTTAAAGTTGGAGATAAAATTGAGTCTGGTCCAAACGCAGAGATTAAACTTGGAAATACACTTCCATTGGATAAAATCCCTGCAGGAACGAACGTTCACAACATCGAACTCCATATCGGAAAAGGTGGTCAGATTGCAAGAACAGCAGGTTCCTTTGCTGTGATCTCTGCAAAAGACGGTGACTACGTTTCACTCAAACTTCCTTCTTCGGAAATCCGAAAAGTACGTAAAGAGTGTTTGGCGACTGTTGGAGAACTTTCCAACAAAGACCACAACTTAGTGATCATAGGAAAAGCCGGTCGTAACCGTTGGTTAGGAAAAAGACCGAAGGTAAGAGGGGTCGTAATGAACCCTGTGGACCACCCACTCGGCGGTGGTGAAGGTAGAACTTCCGGAGGTCGTCACCCAGTGACTCCTTGGGGTAAACCTACGAAAGGATTTAAAACACGTAAGACTAGACCGTCTGATCGTTTTATTGTCCAAAGACGTAAGAAAAACAGGAATAGGTAGGATCTAGATACTCATGGCTAGAAGCTTAAAAAAAGGTCCGTTCATCGACGACCACCTCATGAAAAAAATTACGAGCCTTAACTCTGAAGGGAAAAAAACTCCCTTCAAGTCTTGGTCCAGAAGAAGTACCATTTATCCAGATATGATTGGTCATACAGTCATGATTCATAATGGCAAAGCGTTTGTTCCTGTTTATGTGAATGAAAACATGATTGGACACAAACTCGGTGAATTTGCTCCCACTAGAACCTTCAAAGGTCATGGTGGAGACAAAAAAGTAGCGAAGAAATAGGTAGAGTGATGGAAGCAAAAGCAGTAGGAAAACACCTCAGAATTTCTGCCAGAAAAGCTCGCCTGGTTGCTGATGAAGTTCGTGGATACGATTACAAAGAAGCGATAGATATCTTGCGATTTACAAACAAATCGGCAAGTTCAATGATCATTAACCTTCTAAACTCTGCAGTGGCAAATGCCATTCAGATGAATGAAAGTTTGGATCCAAGCTCACTTTATGTTAAAAAAATCTATGTGGATGACGGCCCAATCATGAAACGTTTCCGCCCAAGAGCACGTGGACGTGCTTCTCGGATCCGTAAACGCCTAAGCCACATCACTGTTGTTGTATCTGAAATCGAAAAGAAGGTTAGCTAATTTATGGGTCAGAAAGTAAATCCAATCGGACTACGAATCGGAATCACACGTAACTGGGATTCGGTTTGGTTTTCCAAACAAGATTACATCAAAAATCTTCACGAAGATATCAAGATCCGTAGATTCCTTCAGAAGAAATTCAAAAACGCATCCGTTGTGAAAATCGTAATCGAAAGATTCCCTGAGAAAATCAACGTGAACCTCCATACTTCTAAACCAGGTATGGTGATTGGTCAAAAAGGCCAAAACATCGAAGCGGTGAAACAAGAGCTAAAAAAATACGCTGATAAACCGATCGGGATGAACATCATCGAAGTGAAAAAACCAGAAATCATCGCACAAGCGATTGCTGAAACGGTTGCCCTTCAAATCGAACAAAGGATGCCTTTCCGTCGAGTGATGAAAGCGGAACTTCGTCGTGCGATGCGCGGTGGAGTGGAAGGTGTAAAAATCCAAATTTCTGGACGTCTCAATGGGGCGGACATGGCAAGAACAGAAAAGTATATGGAAGGACGAGTTCCACTTCATACTCTTCGTGCCAAAATTGATTTTGGATTCAAAGAAGCTCTTACGACTTTCGGACAAATCGGTGTGAAAGTATGGACTTATACAGGTGATTACTTCCCAACGAAGGAAGAATCCGATGAAGATAAATACGCTGTAAAACGTAGAACGAGTTAAGAAGTACTAAAGAGAAACCATCATGTTAGCACCTAAACGAGTAAAATTTAGAAAACGCCAAAGAGGGCGCTTAAAAGGTAAGGACGAAAGAGGTTCTTACGTTGCGTTCGGAGAGTTTGGTTTAAAAGCCATTTCCTCCGGTCGTATCACTGCGCGACAAATTGAGGCAGCAAGGATCACTATCAACCGCCAAGTAAAACGAGGTGGGAAATTATGGATCAGGATCTTTCCTCATTTACCAATCACTAAAAAACCTGCCGAAACTCGTATGGGTAAAGGTAAAGGTAACCCTGAGTTCTGGATTGCTGAAATCCGACCAGGACGAGTTCTTTTTGAAATGGCTGGTGTTGATGAAGAAACAGCAAGAAAAGCACTCCACCTAGCAGCATTTAAACTGCCAGTTGAAACTTCATTTGTTAAGAGGAACGTTCTATGAAAGACGATTTCAAATCACTTTCTCCAGAAGATTTGAAGAAAGAAATTCTTTCCTCTTCCGAAGAAGTAAGAAAAGCAAGATTCCAATTTGGTGTTACAAGATCACTTGAGAACCCCAAAGTTATCCGCAATCATAAGAAGAGAATTGCCCAAGCGTTAACTGTCCTTCGTGAGAAGGAACTAGCTGCAAAAGGTAAACTCAAACAAATCGCACCGAAAGCTGGTTCGGCTCCAAAAGTCGCTAAAACAAGCAAAGGTAAGAAGAAGTAGGTTATGGAAGATAAAAACTCTAAAAAATCTTTAACCATTCAAGGTGTAGTTGTGAGTGATGCTATGGACAAAACCGTAGTGATCGAAATCATCACTAGAAAAGTGCACCCACGGTTTAAGAAAATTATGACCAGAACTTCTCGTGTGAAAATTCACGATGAGAAGAACGAGTGTCAAGTTGGTGATCGAGTCATCGCTGTGGAAACAAGACCACTTTCTAAACAGAAACACCATAAACTTGTAAAGGTAATTGAGAAGGCGAAATTAGTATGATCCAACAAGAAACTATTTTACAAGTAGCCGATAACTCGGGTGTGAAAAAAGTCATGTGCGTTAAAGTGCTTGGCGGTTCCAAAAAACGCTACGCAACGCTTGGTGACGAAATCATCGTCGCTGTGAAAGAAGCACAACCTGCATACGGACTTCGTGACGGGCAAGGTAAAAAAGTGCATAACAAAGCGGTTCAAAGAGCCGTTGTCGTAAGAACGAAAAAAGAAGTTCGTCGTCCAGACGGAACTTACATCCGTTTTGATGACAACGCGGTTGCCATTATCGATGATAAAGGGAATCCAAAAGGAACAAGGATCTTCGGACCTGTTGCTCGTGAACTACGTGATAAAAAATACATGAAAATTATATCTCTAGCTCCGGAGGTTCTCTAAAATGGCGACTAAGTTAGCATATAGAGGTTCCGAGCCTACTAAATTCAAAAAAACAAAAATCAAAAAGGACGATGAAGTTCTTGTGATTTCTGGAAAAGAAAAAGGAAAAAAAGGGAAGGTACTTGCTGTTGATAAACGCAAAGACCGTGTTTACATCGAAGGTGTGAACAAAAGAAAAAGATTCGTTCGCCCAACCCAAGAAAACCCTGGTGGTGGCGCGATTGAGATCGAATTCCCAATCCATATTTCCAATGTGATGTTTCACGACGCAAAAGCTGAGAACAAAGCGAAGCCAAAGAAGAAAATTAAGGCTGTACGCTTGGGCTTTGCTAAGAAGGATGGTAAATCCGTACGAGTGACTCGACCTGAAGGGAAAGAAGTATAGATATGGTACCTAGGCTTAAATCAAAATACGAAAAGGAAATTCGTCCTACACTCCAAAAGTCACTCGGCTTTCAAAGTGTGATGCGTGTTCCGAAATTAGAAAAAATCGTAATCAACGTAGGGATGGGCGAAGCTCATACCAACCCTAAAGCAATGGAAGCATGCCTTGTGGAAATTGGCCAAATCACTGGACAAAGACCTGTGAAAACTTTCGCTAAAAAATCCATAGCGGGTTTCAAAGTGAGAGAAGGGATGGTTCTCGGTTGCAAAGTGACTCTACGTGGACATCATATGTATGAGTTCCTTGATCGTTTCATCAACGTTGCCCTTCCAAGGGTTCGTGACTTTCGTGGTGTTAGCCCGAAGGGATTTGATGGCAGAGGGAATTACAACCTTTCTGTTAGAGAACAGATCATTTTCCCAGAGATCCAATTTGATAAAATCAATACGATCTATGGAATCAATATCACTTTCGTAACGAACACGGAAGTGGACAAAGAAGCGTTCGAATTATTCCAAGCCTTCGGTATGCCTTACCGAGCGGCAGGTAAGTAGGAGATTACTCATGGCGAAAAAATCAATGATGGAACGCCACGCCAAAGAGCAAAAATTCAAAGTGAGAGAGTACAATCGTTGCCCTCTTTGTGGTCGATCACGCGCTTATTTGCGCCGCTTTGATATGTGTCGTCTTTGCTTCCGGGACCTTGCTAGCAAGGCTCAGATCCCCGGTGTGAAAAAGTCCTCCTGGTAATTAGGTTAAGGTAAGATATGAGTCTTTCAGATCCAATCGCAGATATGCTAACAAGAATTAGAAACGCACAACAAGCTAAACATGAGCTTTGTGTGATTCCTGGTAGCAAAATCAAAAAGTCCATCCTAGATCTTCTCAAAGAAGAAGGTTTTGTAGATGATGTCCAAACTGTAAAAAATGGAAGTTTTGATGACTTCCAAGTAAAATTGAAATACGACACAGAGAAAAAACCTGTGATCCGTATGATTGAACGTGTTTCCACACCAGGACGTCGGGTATATATCCAGTCTGGTGAAATCCGTCCTTTCCGAAATAACATCGGAACACTCATCCTTTCGACTTCGAAAGGTGTGATGACGGGAAAACGCGCTCGCAAACTCAGAGTAGGAGGGGAAGTTCTCTGTAAGGTATTCTAGAGAACGATAACACCATGTCTCGAGTTGGAAAAAGTATCATCAAATTGCCTGCAAAGGTAGAAGTTAAAGCAGATGCAGAAGCCCTTACAATCAAAGGGCCGTTAGGGGAATTAAAAACTCCACTTTACGAAGGTGTCGGAGCAAACGTTGAAAACGGCGAATTGGTGTTCACAAGAAAAAGTGAAGACCAAAAGACAGTGGCTCTCCACGGTCTGGTGCGTTCCCTTGCGATGAACTGTGTAAAGGGTGTCACAACTGGTTGGGAAAAAAATCTAGAAATCACTGGGGTCGGTTACCGTGCGCAAAAACGTGGTAAGGATCTTGTGATGGCACTTGGTTATTCTCACGAAGTGGTTTTCCCTGAGCCAAATGGCATCAAAATTGAAGTCGCAGATCAGCTCAAAATCAAAGTATCGGGCATTGACCGACAACTGGTTGGACAAGTTGCGGCTGACATTCGTTCCAAAAGACCTCCAGAGCCTTATAAAGGCAAAGGGATCAAATATCAGAACGAATACATCCGTAGAAAGGCCGGAAAAACCGGTAAGAAGTAGAACGTCATGATCAACAAGACAGCTAAAAATAGTAAAAGATTGAGAAGAGCGGAGAGAGTTCGATACAAACTCCGCCAAACATCGGATAGACCTCGGTTAGTGTTTAACAAAACAAACCGTTACCTGACTGCGCAAATCATTGATGATGCAAAAGGTGTAACACTTGTTTACGCAACCACTCTCGAGAAAGATTTTCCGAAACATGAAAATTCTAAGAAGAGTAAATCGGCTGCAACCGAACTCGGTAAAGTGGTCGCTGATAAAGCGAAAAAAGCGGGTGTTTCCCAAGTGGTACTCGACCGTTCTGGAATGGTTTACCATGGAAGAATCGCTGCGTTTGCTGATTCTGCCCGTGAAGGTGGATTGGAGTTCTAAATGATGTTAGAAGAAGAAACAAAAGAATTTACTGAGAAAGTCGTTAAAATCGACCGCGTCGCCAAAGTAGTAAAAGGGGGACGTCGTTTCTCTTTTAATGCTCTTTCCGTTGTAGGTGACTCCAAAGGAAAAGTAGGCATTGGTTTTGGAAAAGCAAATGAAGTTCCAGATGCCATCCGAAAGTCCATTGAATCGGCAAAAAAGAATTTAAAATCCATTCATTACATTGGTCACACCGTTCCACACGATGTGGTTGGACAATTCAAATCAGCACGAGTGATTTTGAAACCAGCTTCACCGGGAACTGGGATCATCGCTGGAGCTTCCGTTCGATCCGTATTGGAAAGAGCAGGGATCCAAGATGTACTAACAAAGTCTTGGGGTTCTTCAAACCCGATGAACATTGTAAAGGCGACTATGGATGCATTACAACAGTTGGAAACTCCGTCTATGGCGGTGAAACGACGTGGTGTTAGCCTCAAACACTTGTTTGGGCAAGATCTATAAGAAGGAATCTGACTATGGAAGAAGTGATCGTAACGCAAGAAAGAAGTTCCATTGGTATCATCCCGATGCACAAAAAAACTCTGATTGCTCTCGGCCTTAAAAAGAAAGGTCAATCCAAAAAACACAAAATGACTCCCCAATTGAAAGGGATGTTACGACAAGTAGGTTACTTGTTGAAAGTGGAAAAGGTATAATTATATGGCACAAGAAAGAATCGAACAAGGTCGTGGGTTTGGTGCAAAACGCGCTAAAAAATCCACTTCTCTCGGAAACAAAAACTTGGTTCCCGTTCCAGAAGGCGCAAAAACCTCTCCGAAACGAGTGGGCCAAGGTCCAGGATCTGGGATGGGAAAAACTTCCACTCGTGGTTCCAAAGGACAAAGAGCTCGTGCAGCATCCATGAGACGTGGATTCGAGGGTGGTCAGCTCCCTCTGCACAGACGTTTACCAAAACGTGGTTTTACGAATATCTTCTCTGAAGTATTCCAACCGGTGAATTTGATTTCTCTTTCGAAAGCTGGTCTTTCGGGAGAAGTGACTCCTGCGATTCTCAAAGCAAAGGCACTTATCAAATCCGAACTTGGACCGATTAAATTACTCGGAACTGGAGAAGTGACTGTTGCCATCACCATTACGGTTGATGCTTTTTCTGCCTCTGCAAAAGAGAAAATTGAAAAAGCAGGTGGAAAAGTCATCATCAGAGAAAAGAAAAAAGAAGAGAAAAAAACAAAATAACCCATGTTTCAAACCATCGCTAACATCTTTCGAATCCCGGAGTTAAGATCTAAAATCCTATTTACGATCGGTATGTTGTTACTTTTTAGAATGGGAACACACGTGACCATTCCTGGTATCAACAGTTTGATTGTGACGGGCATTACTGCCGATCCAAGTGAAGGTTTCCTTGGGATGGTAGATTTGTTTGCTGGTGGTGCTCTTCTCAAATTTTCTATTTTTGCACTTGGGATTATGCCTTATATTTCTTCTTCGATCATTATGCAACTTGTGATGGTTCTCATTCCAAGTTTGCAAAAAATGCAAAAAGAAGGGGAAGAGGGCAGAAAAAAGATCCAACAGTACACTAAGTACGGAACTCTCATCCTTTGTGCGATCCAGTCACTTGCTGTGATCCAACTTGCTAATTCTTGGTCTACTGGATCGGGAACGGCGCAAGCAAAATACCCAGGTTTGATTAACCCTTCTGTAGAAGGTTACTTTTTACCGATTGCGATGTTATCCATCACTACGGGAACAGTGCTTCTCATTTGGCTCGGGGAACAAATCACAGAACGTGGGATTGGTAACGGAATTTCTCTCATTATCTTTGCTGGTATCATTGGTCGTATGCCAGAAGCACTCATTGCAATGTTTACTTCTGATACTTCGGATGCTCTCAGTATCCTAATCTTAATTATCATTTTTATTGTTCTCATTTCACTTACGGTGATTTTAACCCAAGGGGTTCGCCGGGTTCCACTCAACTATGGAAAACAAATGGTGGGTAGAAAGATGGTGCAGGCTCGTAGCCAATCCATTCCTTTCAAAGTGAATAGTGCAAACGTAATGCCAATTATCTTTGCATCTTCCCTCATTCTTTTTCCGCAAACAATTGTTCAGTGGTTGTCTTCGAAAGGGGGACAGTGGGCTGGTTGGGCTGTGATTATGGATTATTTTAACCCATTCTCACAAATCTGGTACCATGCTTTATTTTATTATGTGATTTATACTTCTCTCATCATTTTCTTTGCGTATTTTTACACGGCAATTCAGTTCAATCCGCAGGAACTCGCTGATAACCTAAAAAAATACGGTGGGTTTATCCCAGGTGTTCGACCAGGAAGCCAAACAAAAGAAATGATCGAGAAAATTTTGAATCGAATCACCTTACCAGGTGCTCTTTTCCTTGCTGGTCTTGCTCTTGCTCCGTATCTCATCATTAAATTCTTAAACCTGGGATCCAATACAGGTGGAGGAACTTTAGTGTATACATTCGGGGGAACTTCTCTTCTCATTATGGTGGGTGTGGCACTCGAAACCTTAAAACAAATCGAAGCCCAACTCCTCATGAGAAATTACGAAGGTTTCATGAAAAAGACTAAAATCAAGGGAAGAGTGTAACGAATGAAGAGACTCATATTTATGGGCCCTCCAGGTGCTGGTAAGGGAACACAAGCTGACATCATCAAAGAGAAATACAAGATCCCTCAGATTTCCACAGGCGATATCCTCCGTGCCGCAGTAAAAAATGGCACTGCTATGGGGATTGAAGCTAAAAAATTTATGGACGCTGGAGACCTTGTTCCAGATGCTGTCGTTATAGGCATAATTCGCGACCGTTTGGTCGAATCCGATTGTGCAAATGGATTCATTTTGGATGGATTTCCAAGGACGGTGGAGCAAGCAAAGGCTCTCTCGGAAATCCTCAAAGAGCTCCGCATGGAGCTCGACTCCGTTGTCAACCTAGACGTTCCTGACGAAGAACTCGTCAAACGGTTGCTAGGTAGAGCGATCAAAGAAGGACGCTCGGATGACAACGAAGAGACCATCAAAAACCGTCTGCATACTTACAACACCAAGACGTTGCCCCTGATTGACTTTTATAAAGGCACAGGGATCCTTCGGCAAATCAATGGGTTGGGAAGTATGGAAGAAATCACTAACACTATTTTAAAATCAATCCAGTAGGAGATAGACCCTGGCTAAGGAAGAAGCAATCACCATTGACGGAACCGTTTTAGAACCGTTACCAAATGCAATGTTCCGTGTGGAACTAGAGAATGGTCACAAGGTTTTAGCGCACATTTCAGGAAAAATGCGTATGCACTACATTCGTATTCTACCTGGAGATAAAGTCACTGTGGAACTTTCTCCTTATGACTTAACCAAGGGCCGTATCACTTACAGAAAGAAATAGGAAACTATAATGAAAGTTAGAGCATCAGTCAAAAAAATCTGTCCAGAATGCAAAGTCATTCGCAGAAAAGGTGTAATCCGAGTGATTTGCACGAACCCAAAACACAAACAAAGGCAAAGATAGGAAGATATGGCACGTATCGCGGGTGTTGATTTACCATCAAACAAAAGAATAGTGATCGGTCTTACATACGTATTTGGTATTGGTAAGACATCCTCTCAAAATATCCTGAAAAAAGCAGGAATTGACGAATCTATCAGGGTGAAGGACCTCTCGGACGAACAAGAAGCCGCGATCCGACGAGTCATTGAAGAATCATACCAGGTAGAAGGGGATCTTCGTTCCGAAGTCAACCTCAACATCAAACGATTGATGGATGTGGGATGTTACAGAGGTTTCCGTCATAGACGCGGACTTCCAGTCAACGGACAAAGAACAAGAACCAACGCAAGAACCCGTAAGGGCGTCAAGAAGACAGTAGCCAATAAGAAAAAGGCTACTAAGTAGAGGACAGGTCCATGGCTGAAAAAGACGCAAAGAATAAAAAAGATACCAAAAAGGTTAAGAAAAAAGAAAAGAAAAACGTTCCACGGGGTAAGGTTTATATCCAAGCTTCGTTTAACAATACAATCGTATCGATTACCGATATGGCTGGAAACGTTCTTTCTTGGTCTTCTTCCGGAATGATGGGATTTCGTGGGTCCAAAAAATCCACTCCTTATGCAGCACAAGTAGCTGCTACCAATGCTGCTGAGAAAGCAATTGAAGCTGCTGGTCTTTCTGAAGTGGATGTAATGGTTTCAGGTCCTGGAATTGGACGTGAATCTGCCATTCGTTCTTTGACCACAAAAGGGATTGCAATCAAACTCATTAAAGACGTAACTCCGCTCCCGCACAATGGGTGCCGACCACGAAAAAGAAGAAGGGTGTAGGAATTAGATATGGCACGTTACCGAGGTCCAGTTGTTAAATTGATGAGAAGAGAGGGACTTAACCTCTTTCTCAAAAATAGTCATACATTACATAAAGAAAAATCTTCCCTTGAAAAGAGAAAGTACCCACCAGGTCTTCCTCCAAAGAAAAAAGGGAAGGTAACAGAATACGGTGCACAGCTACGTGAAAAACAAAAAGTAAAACGCGCTTATGGTGTGTTAGAAAAACAATTCCGTAGATACTTTGAAGAAGCTTCTCACACTCCAGGGATTCCTGGTGAGAACTTACTCCAATTCCTTGAAAGGAGATTGGATAACGTTCTTTATCGTATGGGTTTTGCTGTTACTCGAAGACAAGCTCGTAACTTTGTGGCTCACAGACACATACTTGTGAATGGCCACCGAGTTGATATTTGTTCTTATCGTGTGAATGTTGGTGATAAAATCGAAATTCGTGAGAAGTTCCAAAAATCCGCGTTTATCGAAGAAAATATCAAACTAGCCCAAGCAATCAATCGTACTGCTTCTTGGGTAAGTGTGGATTATGCCAAGTTCTCAGGAGAAGTGACTTCACTTCCAACAAGAGAGCATATTGATATCCCTGTGAAAGAACAGGTAATCGTAGAGTTGTACTCGAAGTAAGAATTTAGAGAAGAAGGATACGACATTGTCTCCAAAGAATTTATTAAAAGGTTTTAAAAGACCCAAAAAAATCGAATTCACTACCGATGTGAATACACCAAACTATGGTAAGTTTGTTGCAGAACCTTTCGAAAGAGGAATTGGTACAACGATCGGAAACTCCCTTCGTCGTACACTTATGTCTTCGATCGAGGGAGCCGCAATTTCTGCGATTCGAATCGAGGGAGTTTCTCACGAATTTTCTTACATCGAAGGTGTTGCAGAAGACGTCACTCGTATCATTCTTAACTTAAAACAAGTTCGAATCAAATACGAGCCAGAAGACAAAGAAGCAAGTAAAGTGATCCACCTTGAGTTAAAAGGGGCGGGATATTTTAGAGCTGCTGACCTAGCTGTAGATTCTTCTATCGAAATCATGAATCCTGACCTTCATATTGCTACTCTCAACGAGGATGCAAATTTGATTATGGATTTGGAAATCCAAAGAGGACGTGGTTACGTTCCAGCAGAAGACAAAAAGAAAGACATTGAAGTTTTGGGAACGATCCCAATCGATTCCATCTTTTCACCTATCCAAAAAGTTTTGTTTGAAGTATCAGAAACTCGTGTAGCACAAAGATCTGATTACGAAAAACTAACGATGGAAGTTTGGACTGACGGTTCTGTTTCTCCAGAAGATGCAGTGGCTCAAGCAGCAAAAATCCTAAAAGACCACCTCACTGTATTCATCAATTTTGAAGAAGAAATTGAAGAGGAAGAAGAAGAATTAGATGAAGCTGATGAAAAACTCAAAGCAGCTTTATCGAAACATGTAGAAGAATTAGAACTTTCTGTTCGTTCTACTAACGTTCTTCGCAGTTTGGAAATTGACTTCATTGGTGAACTCGTAAAGAGATCAGAAGACGAAATGACGAAATCAAAACATTTCAGCGAACAAAGTTTACAAGAGTTGAAGGCAAAACTTTCCTCTATGGGACTTTCTTTCGGTATGAGAGATTTTTAAGATGAACAAACGTAATAAAGTTAAACAACTCAATAGATCAGCTGATCATAGAAAAGCTATGATCCAAAACATGGTAATCTCTCTTCTTCGCCACGAAAGAATTGAATCTTCAGTAGCGAAGTTAAAGGTGGCTCGTTCTTACGCAGAACGAATCATCACTAGAGCGAAAAAAAATCTAGATGCAAATTTGGCAAACCTAGACGAACAAAAGAAAAATGCTGCGATTTTGCACAATACAAGGTATCTTTATAGCCACCTTGGTGACCAAGAAATCGTAAACAAACTTTTAAAAGATTTAGCAAATCGTTATGCTGAAAGAGTAGGTGGGTATACTAGAATCATTCGATTGGTAAACCGTCCTTCTGACAACACTGCGATGGGAATTTTAGAGCTTGTTGATAGAAAAACACAAGACGAACTCAAAGCAGAAGCGAAAGCAAAACGCGAAGAGAAAAAACCTGCCAAAAAAGAAGAAAAACCAAAAAAGGCAAAGAAAGAAAAAGTAGCCGCTTCTAAGTAACTTCTTATCCGCTAACACGGATTCCTTGGTGAAAAACCTACTTGAGTTCATTCTTAAGTAGGTTTTTTTATTGCCAGACTCGTAGATTCCGATAACCTTTAACCTCCGAAAACAATGGACTCATCTTTACCCATCACTGATCGAATTTGGCACACAAGTTTTGCCGAAAGCCCCATTGGTATGGCAATTACAGATTTACAAACAGGTCTGTATGTGGAAGCAAATGAAGTGTATTGCAATTGGCTTGGTCGTAAGAGAGAGGAAGTGGTAGGGAAAACCACAATTGATCTAGGAATTTATACGAATTTAACGGACCGTGAACTCATATTATCCAAATTAAAGACAGATGGGTATGTAATTAACTTTGAAGTTCCGCTTTTGACCAAAACAGGTGATACAGTAACCATTCTTTTTAGTGGGAAAATTGTAGAGAACGGTCGGTACTTACTCAGTGCAGGTCAAAATATTACAGCCTTAAAAGAAAAAGAGAAACTCGCAAACGCACTTCAAAAGGAATTAAAATTAAGTAAGGAATTATTTGAAAGTGTTTTTAGATTAAATCCTGCGGCTGTTAGTTTATCAAATGCAGATACCGGTCGATATGACGATGTGAATGAGGCATATTGTCGACTCATTGGCTTTGATCGAGATGAAATCATCGGTAAGACATCACATGATTTAAATATTTGGATTACAAAGGTAGACCGAGCACGGTTAATCGCAGAGGTCCAAAAAAAAGGTTGGAGCACTGGTATGGAAGCAAGTGTACGAACCAAATCTGGTGAAATTCGACACGTAGTTTCGGGTAATACAATTCTCAATCATGATGGTCGTTCCACTTTACTTGCGATACTCATTGATATCACTGAATCCAAACAAAACAAAGAAGCTCTTGAATTTGCTGTCAAAGAAAGGACAAAAGAACTCAATCGTATCTTAGAAGATTTGCAGAAAACCCAAGACCAATTGATTTTATCCGAAAAAATGGCCACTCTTGGCCAACTTGTAGCAAGTGTGGCACATGAAATTAACAACCCTTTGGCGGCTATTTCCGCTTTCAGTGAGCAGTTACAAAACCGCTTGGGTGATTTTGGATCTAGGATACTTGAGATTCGAAATTGTATGGGTAAATATTCAGATAAAGATGCTCTGGAAATCATCCTTTGGATCACGGAACTATTCCAAGTAAAACCGAAAACTTATAGTTTTTCTGAGACAAGGAAAATTAAAAAGAATTTAGAATCACTTTTTGTTTCCGCCAGTATAGAATCACCTTATGATTTAGCAGATCGCATCGTAGATTTGGGTGTATCTGATTATATCTTAGAAAATACAGGTTTTGTCGAAAAACTGAAAAACACTCCCATACTTAGTATCATCTTAAATGAATTAAATGCCTTACGTAGTATTGAATCGATTCGTTTAGCAGTGGAACGCACATCGAAAATCGTTTATAGTTTAAAAAATTATGGAAGGATGGACAGAGGTTCTGCTAAAATCCAAACCAATATCATCGATACAATTGAAACGGTCTTAACATTGTATCAAAACAAAATGAAATCAGGAATTGAATGCATTCGATTGTACAACGCAAATCCTGTGATCATGGGATACCCAGACGAACTCATCCAAATATGGACCAATTTGATTTATAATTCCTTACAGGCAATGCACTTCAAAGGGAAGTTGACGGTGCAAGTGGAAGAAACAAATACCGATGTGGAAGTGTCGATCAAAGACAATGGCCCAGGAATCCCACAGAATATGCAAAAACGAATTTTTGAACCTTTTTATACGACAAAGGAAAAAGGAGAGGGAACTGGGCTTGGTCTTGGCATCGTCAAACAATCCGTAGAAGAAAGGCACAATGGCCAGATCCGGTTGTTTTCCGAACCAGGCCAAACGGTTTTTATCGTTTCAATCCCTAAAATCTAGCTAATTGCTTTTGCAATTCTTCCGCAACAATATCAAAATCTTCATTTTGGATCACGGTTTTATATGCGTAGGCAACAATCGGATGCCTTTTTTCATCCAGTTGGATGAGGTTTGGTAAAACTTTTAGACCATAAAATCCGTTGGTGATTTTTTCTGGTCTTGTTCCGTTAGCTAGATCATACCCATATTTACGATCTCTGGTATCAGAACCAAAACAAGCCAACATAAAATCAGTCATACCAGATAAACCATTAAACGTAGTTGGATCTCCTCCGAGTAAAACTCCGATAGAAACCATCTCATTAAAAAATCGGTTGCTCAAATGGAATAGAGTATTGTCGACATTTCCACCTAATTCGCGTTTAAAGTATCCTTCTACTAGTCCCATAGCAAGTGCATAAATTGTTTTTAGTGCACCACCAAGTTGAACCCCTTTTGTATCTCGGGAATTGATTGCTGTTCTTGTGAATACGTAATTATTGGTGAGAAGTTCTTTGAGTTTTGGAATCAGAGAATCTTCAAATGCAGAGATTTCAAAACCAGAAATTTTTCGTTCCATGATTTGATCAGGGTAACAAGCACCCGATACAACAGCTAATCGATCCCTTTCAATGAGAAGGAGTTCATGTAAGTCTTCTAGAATGAGCCCTTTTTTGGATCCAGTAAAACCTTTGATTACATTCACCATCGGTGATTTATTCTTTTGTAAATAGGTTCTGATTTTGGAGTAAACAGCATCAAATTCCCAAGGATTTGTTCCTTGGACAAATAAAGTAGCTGATTCTAAAACTTCTGGTTTATCCGAAAAATCAATGTTTGGTGGTAGTTTGTAAATTGGGTAATGGATAATGTCACGTTTTTCTTCATTACTTCTAGCCACCATTTCTGAATCGG
This sequence comes from Leptospira limi, assembly GCF_026151395.1. NCBI lineage: Bacteria > Pseudomonadati > Spirochaetota > Leptospiria > Leptospirales > Leptospiraceae > Leptospira > Leptospira limi. The sequence goes on along the minus strand of NZ_JAMQPV010000001.1, from coordinate 2,637,625 downwards.
GATGGTAAATCGTCACTTTGACATTTTTATTTGCAAGAATACAGGCAAACGCGACTGACATATTGGACGAACCAATGATCACTATGTGTTCTTCTGGTTTTTTTGGAAGCGAAATGAGTTGGTTTGTTTCCCTTACATCACCTCGGTAGAGGTTTCGATATGTGCCATGTTTGTGTTTGTTGAGATTACTTCCCACAAGAAGAGCAAGGTTATCAATGATGAATTGTTTTTTGTCACCAGTTCCTGGAAAAGAGATTTGTTCGATATGTGATGGAAAGGTTTCCATTTCCCGTTTAGTCAGTTCTCCAACAAGTACAGGTTTACCGATCACAAGTTTTCCTACGGCTTGGTTGAAAAGTAAACCTTCGATCGGTAGAATTTTTTCCGTTCCTTCAAGTGAGATAGGCAAAATGACTTTGTTTGCAACATAATGGTACACAGTGTCCACAAATGGCATGAGCCTTCCATCCCGAGAACGAGTTCCCTCAGGGAAAATGGAAATTACCTTTCCGTCAGATTGTAATTTCTGTGAATTACGAAAAGCACGCATATTGATTTTCGTCATGACATCAGAAAGAGAAGGGTTATCAGCCATATCTTTTTTGGAACAAACAAGGAGAGTTCCAAACATATAAAGGCCTAGGCGAGTAAAATCAGGTTCAAAGGCAAGTCTACCCGCAATGAATACAAGAGACTCAGCAATCTTTCTACCCTCTGGTCCCGAATTGTAAAGTAGAGTAAAAATGGCAGGTGCATCTAAATGGCTTAAGTGGTTAGAGATAAGAGTGACTGGGTATTTGCCAATAATGCCATCGAGGAGTTTTAAATTTTCTATTCCTTCCACCTTAAACTTCTTCATGATGGGATCCAGAAATTTGAGCATAAAATCACGAGGTTCTGATTTGATGTCTGTGTAGACACCTATCTCCTCTAATCGCTCTGGCTCTTGGAAAATTTCCATAACCTTGGGTTTAGGAGTCGCTTGTGATAAAACTAAAAATTCTTCTAAAATGGACTTTGCATCTTGTTCCGAAAGACCGGATTTTACAAATAAGTGAATGTTCTCAAAAAATTCTTTGTGCCAACGTCCCAAAGTGGCTTCTTTTTCTGTCATGTATGCCTCTAAACCGACATCAGCGTACTGAAAAGTTTCGATTTGTCTATTCGATTTTTACAATTGATTGCGTAAATCCAGGATTTCTCTAACCTGACTTCTTGGGTGATCGAGATCCCGGTATGAATCAAAAAAACAAATCAATTTCCTCGGAACAGAAATGGATACCCGATGGATTTCATTTTTTAGGACCGGAAGAAAGCAGAAACCGGCGAAATTTACTACAATCGTTTTCAGAGCTCTTCGAAAGAGAAGGGTATTCTGAAATCACTCTCCCCAGTTTTGATTATTCAAATTCCTTTCGTTCCCAATTACATGAAGGTGTTGAGAGTTTACTCGTCACAAAAGATTGGGACGGAAACGAACTCTCTCCTGGTGTGGACCTAACATTACAGGTAGTGAAAGGGATGGCAGCGAGATCCCATTGGGAAGAAAATCAAAACATCTATTATTTTGCCAAAAAGATTAGAGATCATAAAAAACGAAACGCTTCTAGGCGCGAGATCTTACAGATCGGTGTCGAGAGTTTAGGAAAAAGTGATACAAACCATTTGATATCCCAAATCCAAATTTTGAATAAACTATGGGATCATACAATTCCTAACAAAACATTTACGATTGTGTTTGGTCATTCTTCTTTTTTTCGCAATTTGTTAGAAATCCTTGGATGGAATGAGGAAGAAACAAAGGTTTTACGACAATTTTTATATACGAAAAATATCCCAGAATTAGTCGCTCTTGCTGCGAGGACAAATACGAGTGATTCTCATATGAAAATCATTCAGCTATTGCTCAAACCAATTCCTGCAAATGAAATGGCTGGTTTTAAGAAAGATTTGGAATCGAATTTATCGAAAGAAGAATTAAATCGAGTAAAAAATGATCTGGATTCGATCACATCTTTTTTTGAAGTTTGGAACAAACAAATGCAAAATGTATCCTGTATTTGGGATCCATCTCTTGTTCGCGATTTATCGTATTACACGGGTTTTATGTTCCAAGGATATGTAGAACATGACCCTGAACCAGTTTTTGCTGGTGGTGTGTATAATGATTTATATGCAAGTTTTACAGGGATACAAAAGGATGCATGTGGCTTTGCACTGCATTTGGATTCAATTGAAGTTTTGATAAATAAGGAAAAATGAGGGATTTATGCCTGCAAATTTAGTCGTTGGAGCCCAATGGGGTGATGAAGGAAAAGCAAAAGTTATTGATTACCTTTCAAAAGATACAGATATCATCGTACGTTACCAAGGTGGCGCGAATGCGGGCCATACTGTCGTTGTTGGTGGTAAAAAATATATTTTCCATTTAGTACCTTCAGGGATTATTTATGACAATACTACGTGTGTGATTGGCAATGGGGTAGTTCTTGATCCTGAATACTTTCTAAAAGAATGTGCTGATTTAGAAGCACATGGATTTCGCGTCAAAGATAAAGTCCTTATCAGTGATTCTTGTCATATCCTCCTACCGTATCATCGTTTGATTGATGAGGCAAGAGAAGCTGGTTCTTCCCCAGAACGAAAAATCGGAACCACAAAAAAAGGGATTGGTATGTGTTATGCGGACAAAATGTTACGTAATGGTGTCCGTGCAGGAGACTTACTCGACAAAGACCTTTTAAAATCAAAACTCAATCATATTCTGGAAGTAAAAAACCAAGAACTTGTAAAATATTATGATTTAGAACCAGTGAATCCAACAGAGATGTATGATTTCCTTTTAGATTTTGCTGATAAAATGGGAAAAAACATTGTGAATACAGTGTATTATCTCAATAGCGAATTGGAAAAAGGCAAACGTGTTCTTCTGGAAGGTGCACAAGGGACAGGACTTGATATCGATTTTGGAACCTATCCTTACGTTACAAGTTCCAATCCAACGACTGGTGGAGCCCTTGCTGGTTCTGGTGTAAGTTTCCGTTATTTAAAGGATGTGATTGGGATCACAAAAGCTTATGCAACTAGAGTTGGTGAGGGACCTTTTCCATCCGAAATTTTAGGTGAAGCTGGAGACGTACTTCGTAAGTTAGGTGGAGAATACGGATCCACTACAGGCAGACCAAGACGTTGTGGATGGTTTGATGTACAGATGATCAAACATGCAGTCACAGTGAATGGGATTAACTCACTTGTTCTAACTAAAATTGATGTTCTTAGCCATTATGATTCAATACCTGTAGTAGTAGGATATGAATACAAAGGAAAAAAATTAGATTTTTTCCCATCACAAGGACTTGAGAGCGTAAAACCGTTGTTTGCTGAGTTTAAGGGTTGGAAAGATGATATCTCCGGTATCAATTCGTTTTCGAAATTACCACCTTTATGCCAGTCTTATATTAAATCGTTACAAGACTTAGTGAATACAAAAATTGGGATTGTATCGACTGGACCTGATCGTGATCACACGATCATTATGGATTAAAAAAACAGATAGTTCTGTATCTTTTTTTTAAGTAGTTGTTGACCGAGAAAGGTGGTTCGATATTCTTGGCTACAGAACGAGTCGTTAGCTCAGCTGGTAGAGCAATTCCCTTTTAAGGAATGGGTCCGGGGTTCGAATCCCCGACGACTCAAAGACAAGAGTTTAAAACTCTTAGAAAACGTTCTCAATCGGTGCCATCGTCTAATGGTTAGGACACAAGGTTTTCATCCTTGCAATCGGGGTTCAATTCCCCGTGGCACTACCAAACAAACCTCCTGCAACTCACATAACTTACAAATTTCCTCTACATAACTTCCTTTGCATTTTTCGATGATTCCCACTCTTGTTAGATAGAAATCGTATAACAATGGATCGGTGGGATTGAGTAAACAGAAATACTCAGTAAGAAGGAATGCGTCATCTAACTTAACTTGTTTTTTGTCACGAATGCCTAATACTTTACTTAATTTTTGAATGTGAACATCCATCGGATAGGGTATTTCACTGGGAAGGATTTGTTTATAGATTCCAAAATCAGGATACTGGTTTCGAACCATCCATCGTAAAAAAAGAGAAATCCTTTTTTTAGGAGATTTAGAATTCCATTTACCAATTAAAAACTGTAAACCATACGTAAGTGGTTTGTTGCCCAGGGTAATTTTGAATTCTTCTTCCATGAATGCTTGAAAATTCTGTATGGACCTTTCTCTTTGGAATTTGATTTCTTCACCTAAAAAAGTAGATTCAAAAATTGGTTTTGTTCCTTTGTGAACTTGTATCATCCTCTGTAAGGTTACAAAGAAAACAATTAGATCCTCTTTTGTTTGGAAACGGTAACCTTTTACTGTTTTAAGAAACGGTTCCATTGCACTTTGTTTTTGTTTTAAAAATAAATAGGGAGAAGGTCCCATTGCTGAAATGATAGGATTTAAAAAATTCTGAATGTTTTTGACTGATCCATAGGCAAACAAACAAGCAATCAAGGATATAATTTCGATATCCAGTGGATCTTTGAATTGTTTTGGGAAACAAATGGGATCTGTATCCAAATAAGATACACTTTGGTATTTGTTTTTTAGATTCTCTAATTTTTTCTTTAATAAGAATACATCAGCTGGCATTTTTTTTGGCAATGTAGGTTCTGGAACTAAACTGACGGTCTAGTTTTGTTTCCATAAATTGACTCACTTTTACTAGTGAATCCAATTGTATCCCTGTATCATATCCTTCTCTCGTTAAAAAATATACCAAATCTTCTGTTGCCACATTCCCTGCGGCTCCTTTTGCATAGGGACAACCACCTAACCCTCCAGCGGAACTATCAAAACTTCGGATCCCCATGGAGAGAGCTTGTTTAGTATTCGCAATTGCCATTCCATAGGTATCATGGAAATGACAATTGAGATAAGAAATCGGAATTTTTTTAAGTAAGACATCAAATAATTTTTCAACCTCATCCGGAACAGCAACACCTATCGTTTCCCCTAAGGAAATTTCATAGGCACCAGCATCTAATAGTCGCAATGCGACATCTAATGTTTTATCAGGTGTTATTTTTCCTTCATAGGGACAGGCAATCACTGTTGAAATATAACCTCTGACTTTGATTCCATCTTGTTTGGCTTGTTCAAAAATAGGTTGGAAGGAAGTAAAACTTTCCAAAACTGTCATGTTGATGTTTTTTTTCGTAAAAGATTCAGAAGTCGCAGTAAACACTGCCACTTCTTTGAAACCCGCTTGTTTTGCTGCTTCATATCCTTTAGTGTTGGGAGTTAGACATGAAAACTCTACATCGTTTGCAAATTTTGGTAACACGAGTGCAGATAGTTCAATCGCATCACCCATTTGGGGTATTCTATCTTTTCTGACAAATGAAGTGAGCTCGATGTGTTTTGTCCCAGATTCTACTAGACGTTTTACGAATTCAAATTTATCCTGAGTTGAGAGAATGGTTTTTTCGTTTTGTAATCCGTCTCTTGGTCCTACTTCTGTGATTTTTACTTTCTCCAAAACGATTCACTCCTATTTATCCTCTTTAGATTGTTTATTGAGAGAGAGAATGCAATGATTTTATCTGCAAGGTATTATGTTTAAAATCAAAAATCTTTCAGTTCATATAGGGAAACGAACCATCTTAAATGACGTATCCTTAGAAGCAAAACCCAAAGAAATCACTGGCCTCATTGGAAAATCGGGATCTGGTAAATCCACTTTATTTCGTTTGGCACTTGGTTTACTTCCAAAGTCTGATGGATATGAGTGGAATGGGGAAATAGAATGGAAGGGCGAAATGTTGGGAAATCAACATTGTCCCAAAATCCAACCTGTTTTCCAAGATCCCTTTGGTAGTTTTTCACCGTACAATATAATTGGCGAATTATTATTAGAACCACTTAAGGTTCAGAAACAATTAGTCTTAAATCAAGAAATGATCGATAAGGAAAACACAAGAATTGGAAATTTATGTCATCGATTTGAATTACCAGTGTCTTTATTAAAAAATACAAAACAAGAGTTAAGTGGTGGTCAATTACAAAGATTTGCTATACTAAGGGCATTGCTAATGAATCCAGAATACCTATTATTGGATGAACCAGTAACAGCCCTTGATGTTCTTGTGCAAAAGAAAATTGCTGAAGAATTAAAGGAAATCAACCAAAAGGATTCATTAGGAATGTTGATTGTTTCACACGACCTTGGATTTTTATCTTATATGTGTGATCAAATATTTGTATTGGAAGAGGGAAGTATCACTGAATTTGGAAATCCAAAACAACTTCTAAAGCATCCACAATCGAAACTATTACAAGAATTGGTTTTTGCCAGAAATCATTCGTTTGGTGGTGTAACTTCTTCTTCGGAATCATCCAACTGAGTTCGTTTTGCTTCCGCAAATTTTTTCGCGATATCCCTTCTACGTGCGATCACTTTTGAGGAAACGGTCGCAAAAAACGGATCATTGGTGAAACTGAGCATTTTTGTATATTGTTCTTCTGCTGTTTCATAATCTGTGACTTTTGAAGCTGTCTCAGCAAAATAATAATGAAACTTTTTATCATATGACTTTTGTTTTCCCTCACCAGTGGTTAAACTCGTTCGATTGAAAATCTTATAAGCAATATGATAATTCCCTTTTTCCATTTCAAGCCTTGCAAATCCAAGTTTTACATTCGGACTTTCCTCTTCGATTTTCAGAGCCTTGTTAAGATACAATAGTGCTCTGTTCTTAAGTCCAGTTTCCAAATAATGATCAGCAAGTCGAATGAGTGCTTCTGTATCGTATGGATTTTTTTCAACTGCCAATTTATAATTCATAATGGCATAATAAGTTTGTCTTGTGATTTCAGAAAGGATTGCGATATGCAAATATGTTTTGTAATACTCTGGCATTTCTGCTTTTGCATATTCAAATTCAACAAGTGCTTTTTCGTATTTCATTTCCAGTGAATACAGTCTGCCCAAATTGTAACGGAAGGGAAAAAATTGAGGGTCAAATCGAACTCCAGCTTCCAAACGTTTGATGACTTCACCTCTTTGGTTTGCCTTTCCATTTAAGAGAAGTTCAATGGTATCGTTGTTCCATTTTCCTGAATTTGTGATGGTTTCTGTTCCGTAGACAAAACTTCCATTCGATTTAGGGGGTTCTCCGGTATAAAGTTTTCCACGAGTTAGGATAAAATCATCTTTGTGGTAAATAAAAGATCCATTCGGAAAGTCACGGGTATCAAACTCTTCGTCTTTCCCCCATAAAAGTTCTGGGTATTCTTTGTTCCCGATGAGTTTTTGTGCAAAGACTAGGTTTGGAAACAAAAACAGAAGTGCGAATGTAAACAGTCGATGGAACATGGTGTTAGAATGAACCGTATGCTTTTGGAGACAAAAGGGCTCACTATTACTGTCGGCGAAAAAACCGTATTGAAAGAGGTGAATCTCAGTTTTTTTGAAAAAGGATTACTCGCAGTCCTTGGAGAAAATGGAGCTGGTAAATCGACATTACTTAAAAAAATCTTTCATGATTCCTTAACCTCTCCTGCCTGGACTTGGCCTAGTGGAAAACGCAAAATTGCTTATTTGGGCCATGAACTTGGTTTTTATTCCTCTCTAAGTTTAGAAGAAAACCTAGACTACTTTGCCTCTTTGGATGGATTCCATTCCATGGAGAAAAGGATGGAGTTATTAAAACTCTTTCGTTTGGAAAAAAGGATATGGGATCCCATCCATTTTTTTTCCAGAGGGATGAAACAGAAAGTTGCCATCATGAGGGTTTTACTTTCATCAGCAGAAATCATTTTATTTGATGAACCATTTACAGGACTTGATTTTGAATCTTCTTTGGTCTTAAGTTCGATTTTAAATGAAGAAAAAAAATCGAAACTCATTCTGACTGTGCTCCATTCGATTCCAAGTGAACTTGAGTGTACAGGTCAAATTTTAATTCGCCAGGGGAATGTCTTTGTTTCTTAATCTATTAAAAAAAGATTTTTATTTGATTGGGCGTTCACTAGGTGGAGTCGTTTCTCTTTTTACATTGAGTGTTTCTGTCGTTTTCATTTTTTATACATCCATTGAAGTGAACGAAATGTTATCGGCAAGGAGTATCCGTGGTCTGAAATGGGCAATCATCTTCATTCTCAACTTTGTCATTGTAAGCCAAAGTTTATGGGAAGAAAGAGAATCTATGGGATGGGAAGCAAGTTCCAGTTATGTCAGTCCTACTTATCTATACATTAGCAAATCGATTACAATTTGGTTTTGTACCATCCTTGTAAATGCACTCCTTATCCTCGTATTATCGATCTTTTTCCAAAATATGGTTTTGGAACGTTATTTAGGAGAGTGGTTATTTGCAAACTTAGGAAGTGGGTGTTTGGTGTTTTTGGGTGTATCCCTTGGAGTGGTTGCATTTGAAAGCCGACTGAAAGAGATCATCATTCCCCTCTTACAACTTCCGTTTTCGATTCCATTGTTTTTGTTTGGACTAGAAGCTGAAAATCGATACTGGATGGAGCCTGGATTGTATTTACCTTCGATTGGATTACTTTTGTTTTTCCTTCTATTTTACGGAACCCTTGGTTCCATTATGGTAGAAACCTTACAGAATGAGTAGGGGATTTGTATTTTCTCCTAGAATTTCTTTTCCATTCTGAAAATTTGGAAAAAAATGGAACGTAAGATCAAACTGATCCACCCGGCTTTGGATTTCGCCTTTTACATCGCAGTCTGTATCTCTTTGGTGATTGCTGTATTTGTTTCGATCCTATATCCCAATGTCATTTTGGAACAAGGCCTAAGCCATAGAATTTTTTACCTACATGTTCCAGTCGCCTGGGTTGCATTATACGGCCCACTGTTATCGTTTGTTTTTTCTCTGATTTATTTCATCAAAAAAGACCTGCTATGGGATCGGCTCGCATTTACTGCAAACCAACTTGCTTTTCTTTTTGCCTTAGGCGTTTTATTTTCCGGTCCCATTTGGGCATATAGTGCATGGGGAGTTCCTTGGGACAAAACAGATGCTAGGTTACAATCATTCTTTATTTTATGCCTTTCTCTCCTTAGTTATTTTATCTTTCGATATTTGGTTCCATCTCGCAAAAAAAAGGCCATCTTATCGGCTTATCTTTCTGTTCTTTGTGCTTTAAGTGCGGTTTTGACTTGGGGAGCCATTCGTTGGATTGAAAATCCTGGAAACCACCCGGGCAGTGTGCTTGGAAAGGGCGGAATGGATTCGGACATGAAACAAACGATGTGGCTCGGTGTTCTTGCTTACCATTTTTTGTTTTTGTTTCTCTTTTTCCTTTCGAACCGAAACGAAAAAATACAGGAAATTAAAAATCACCTTCGGTCCGAATTCAATTAATTGAAAAATGGAAACAAAAGAGTCACAACATACAATTCTCATTGTTGATGATGTTCCTGAAAATGTGGAACTTCTCAAATACCTTTTATCCCAAGAAGGTTTTAAGACATATACCGCCTATTCAGCAGAAGAGGCACGTTTGGTTTTACTCAATACCCGCATTGATACTTTATTATTAGATGTCAATATGCCAGAACAGGATGGCTTTTCCTTTTGTCGTGAACTTCGGGAAATGGATCAGTTTAAGCTTTTGCCCATTCTTTTTATCACTTCTATCGATCGTGAAGTTGGTTTCCAGGAAGCCATGAAAAATGGTGGTGATGATTTTATTAACAAACCTTTCAACAAACGAGAATTAGTTGCAAAAATTCATTCTGTGATCCGTTTGAAAGATTTACAGGACGAACTGTACCAACAAAAAAGTAGATACGAAAAAGAACTACAAACGGCAAGGCGTGTCCAAGACCAACTGATCCCGGAAAAAAGTTTTATTTGGAACGGAATCAAAGCCCAGACACTTTTCCATCCGTATTTACAAATTGGTGGTGATTTTGTAGACACTTGGATTGAAGAAAAAAAACTCCATATCGTGATTGCTGACTGTTCAGGGCATGGACCAAGTGCCGCCCTCATCGGTGCCATGTTCAAAATGCAATTATTCAATTTAGTTCCTAATATGGGTTTGAAGGAACGTGTTTCTCACCTTCGTAAAAATATGGAACTTGTACTTCCTGAGGATTATGCCATTACTTTTTGTTATGCGATCATTGATCAGGAATTAAAACTTTCCTATATCAATGGTGGTCATCCAGCTCCCATCATTTACATGGATGGAGAAACCAAATTATTAAAGGGGATGAGTCCTATGATTATGGGAATCAATATGATTACCAATGACGAAGTGCAATCGATCTCTTTAAAACAAGGCTCCAAGTTTTTTATGTACACGGATGGAGCAAGTGAAGCTATGAACTCCAAAATGGAATACATCACAGAAGAGGGTATGCGCGATATTTTTCAAAAATCTGTAAGTATTGGTGGGGATATCCTTCCCACAGTTCAAAATCAAATTTTAGAGTTTTGTGGAACTTCCACTCCGAATGACGATATGGCAATGGTGTGTATACAATTATGATCCCGAGTCCCCATTATAAAGGAAAGGTGAGAGATGTTTATGATCTTGGTTCTGAGTTATTACTAGTAGCAACGGATCGGATTTCTGCCTTTGATGTTGTATTTTCCGAACCTGTTGAAGACAAAGGGAAAGTCCTCACTCGAATTTCCACCCAATGGTTTCGTTATTTTTCGGATATAAACAACCATCTGATCACAGATGATGTTTCCCGTTTTCCAAAACCTTACCAAAATGAACCAAACCTGATTGGACGTTCTGTCCTTGTGAAAAAAGCAAAACGAATTGATTTTGAATGTGTGGTTCGTGGTTACCTCACAGGTTCTGCTTGGAAGGAATACCTACAATTGGGAACCATTGCGGAGACCGCTTACCCTAAGGGTTTACAAGAATCCTACCAATTTCCCACACCCATTTTCACACCCGCGAGGAAAAACGATGCTGGCCATGATGAAAATGTCAGTGAGAGCACAATGGAAAAGGAAGTGGGATCCGATTTATTCCAAAAAGTAAAAACGATCTCCCTCCACCTTTACGAAAAAGCCCACCAATTGATGGCAAAACAAGGGATCCTTCTTTGTGATACCAAATTTGAATTTGGGCTCATCGATGGAGAACCGGTTCTCATTGACGAAATTTTGACACCAGACTCTTCCCGGTATTGGGATGCGTCAACCTATGCCCTTGGGAAAACTCCCGCCAGTTTTGATAAACAAATCCTACGAAATTGGCTCGAATCCACCTCTTGGGATAAAAATCCACCACCCCCTAAACTCCCCGAATCCTTGATTCAGGAACTACGTAAAAAATACTTGGAATTGGAAGATAAAATCAATATATGTTTGTCGCAAAAATAAATGTTACCCTCAAAGAATCCGTCCTTGATCCCCAAGGCCAAACAGTGCTCCGTACCCTTCATGACCAAGGAAAAGGACAAGTCCAGGACTTACGTGTGGGAAAATACATTGAACTCAAACTCAATGCCTCTTCCTTAAAAGAGGCTGAATCGATCGCCAAGGAAATTTGTGAATCAGTCCTTGTGAACCAGGTGATTGAAACTTACAAACTGGTGGTTGAATCCCAATGAAAGTTCGGGTAGTCACCTTTCCTGGTTCCAATTGTGATAAAGATGTTGGATCCGTATTACATGACTATTTCCAGGCCGATGTCAATTACACCTGGTACAAAGAATCCTTTGATGATGTTCCTGATTTGGTTGTTTTACCTGGAGGGTTTTCCTTTGGAGATTACTTACGCTGCGGTGCTATGGCAAAATTCAGTGCATCCATGGAATCGGTTGTGAAGTATGCGAACAAAGGGGGAAAGGTTCTTGGAGTTTGTAACGGGTTCCAAATCCTTACCGAATCTGGACTACTTCCTGGTGCACTCTTACACAATCGAACTTTAAAATACATATGCAAAGATGTTGAACTTGTTCCAGTAAAAGAAAATGGTTTTGCAAAACATTTCCAAGGGAATCTTTCCATCCCAATTGCTCATGGAGAAGGTGCATACTTTGCTGACGCAGAAACTTTAGAACGATTAGAAAAAAATGGACAAGTTGTGTTTCGTTACCAGGAAAACCCAAATGGATCTTTACATGACATCGCTGGGATCTGTAATGAAAAAGGAAATGTTTTAGGAATGATGCCTCATCCGGAAAGAGCAATGAATCCTTTTACAGGGAAAATGGACGGCAAACAAATCTTAGAAGCTCTCTTAAAAAATTAGAATCTTTTCCTTTCCTTTTCTTGCTTTTTCGTCAAATATCCTTATAAGGATAGGTATGCGATTCCAAGAAGACTCAATAGACTGTGTGGATTTTATTCTCAAAAAAGATGAAGTCCTCACAATTATTCTCGGTGGGGGAAAGGGAACAAGGCTACTGCCTTTAACTGAAAAACGATCAAAACCCGCCGTGAGTTTTGGTGGTAAGTATAGACTCATCGACATTCCGATCTCCAATTCCCTGAACAGTGGATTCGAAAAAATTTTTATCCTAACACAGTTTAACTCGTATTCGCTGAACCGCCACATCAATCGAACGTATGCAACTAACAATATCCACCAAAAAAGTTTTGTAGAAATCATTGCTGCGGAACAAACCGTATCAAGTGCCAATTGGTTCGAAGGGACAGCGGATGCCGTAAGAAAGGTATTACCTTACATTCGTGAACAAAAACCAAAGTATGTTCTTATCCTTTCTGGTGACCAGTTGTACAATATGGACCTTGCCGACTTTATGCAGAGTCATTTGATGGACCCAGAAACCCAAATTTCTGTAGCAACCAATGCAATCCCTGAAGACCAAATTTATGGTCTGGGCATAGTCAAAGCAGGGGTTGGTGGCACCATCCAGGAATTCATTGAAAAACCACAGGACCTTTCTCAGGTAGAATATTGCCGCACAGAAAACGGGGCCTTCCTTGCAAACATGGGAATTTATATCTTCAACACATCTACGTTAATTGATGTTTTGGAAGACCGTAATATGGCAGATTTTGGAAAGGAAATTTTACCGAAGGCGATAAAAGAACGAAAAGTAAAAGCGTATACTTACGACGGTTACTGGGAAGACATCGGAACCATCAAAGCTTTTTATGAAGCCAATTTGATGTTAACCGATCATATCCCTAAATTCAATTTGTATTTAGAGAAAACCCCGATTTATACAAGGGCGAGGGCACTTCCACCGTCAAAGATCAATCAGGCGGTTGTGAACCAGGCGCTCATTTCGGAAGGTACCATCCTTAACCAATGTGAGGTGCACAGATCCATCATTGGGGTGAGGCAGCTCATTGCTTCTGGAACAAAAATCTACGATTCCATCATCATGGGTCTTGACCATTACGGGTACTTTGATCGTAAATCGGGAAAAATCCCAATTGGGATTGGACCTAACTGCGAAATACGGCGGACAATTGTCGATAAGGATTGTGCGATAGGCGCCAACGTTCGGCTGTTAAACGAACAAAACTTACAAGAGTACGAAGATGATTATATCCGGATCCGTGACGGGATTATCGTTGTGCCCAGACACTCTGCCATCCCAGATGGGTATTCTGTTTGAGTCAAAAATGACACAATTATGGATTTAGTTTGCCTAAAATGGGTCTAAATGGTTCCAAAAATGTGGAATTTTTCTTGCCAGTTTTGAACTTAGTTCTAAGTTGGAAGAAAGGGAACCATGTTCACAACGGAATCAACGGAAGGAAACCAGTTTTGGAACGAGACATACTTTGTCCCACATTTCCAACCCATCGTCAATGCCATCAATCGCTCTATTTCAGCCTATGAAGTCCTCGGCCGCCAGTTCAATCCAGAAGAGAACACCTACCATTCTTTAGGCGGGCTTTTCCATAACCGAGAACATGACCCTGTTCCGATTTACAATATTGACCGGATTTTAAGAGAGAAGGCAGTCCAAACCCTAAAGGAAAGTAACCTTCGGACAAAACTATTTTTCAATATGATGCCGAACTTCCTCTCTCGGGTACACAATACTGATTTATTTGCAGAAAATTTCCATATCATCCAACTCATCGAAAAGTATGGGATTGATCGCAACCAAGTAGTGATCGAAATCACTGAAGACGAATTTGATGGTTCGATCGAAAGGCTCATCCAAATTGTCCAAATTTTCAGGGATTATGGGTTAAAAATTGCCATCGATGATTTGGGGACAGGTTTTTCCAATTTAGAACGCATTGGGTATTTGCACCCCGACATCATGAAAGTGGACATCCGTATCATGAGGGAAAGTTTGAATAAAAACTCCTTCAAACAGGTCCTTGGAGCTATCTCGGAGATGTCTCAGAAATTAGGAAGCCAACTCCTATTTGAAGGGATTGAAACAGAAGAAGAGGTGAACCTTGCCCTTTCCATGGGTGCCAATCTCCTCCAAGGTTTCTATTTTTCGACTCCGAACCCACATTTTCTCAACCGCAATACGTTCTCCGACAAGATGAAAACTGTCCTCGAAAACTTTTCGAGTGTTCGTTCTCGTGAACTTCGGGAAAAGGGAATCCGAGAACAAAAGATCATCGACCAATTACAAGACTTGTTTTATGAACTCTCTGATTCGAGTGAAGAAGATTTCCCCTACCGGTTTGGACAAATCCTAGGTTCCCTTCCACGGGAGATCTTAAAGGTGTTTGTCTGTGACGGGGAAGGTTACCAAATCACACCAACCTATGATTTGGATCGTATGAATGGTGGGTATTTGGAACGGTCTAGGCAAATTGGAAACAACTACGCTTGGAAACCTTATTTTTTGAAACACAAAGAGGAATCAGAGCGGTTTCGCAAAAAATGGGGAGTGACATACCCTCTGTATGACATCAACAACCAAAATCAGTATGTTATCTTTACCTTTTCTCTCATGGCAGGGAAGATCCTTGTGGCACAGGTGAGTTGGTCGGAATAGAATCTTGTTTTTTTTGAGTGGTCGATTTTCCTGGTAGTAGGGATTCGTCTATAATATAGAATCATTCTAAATATAAAAAACAGGATACCACCTTGTCCGCAATTCTCGAAATCAAATCTCTACATGCCAATGTCGGAGACAAACAGATCCTCCGAGGGGTCAATTTAACCATCGGAGCAGGAGAAGTCCATGCCATCATGGGGCCCAATGGTTCTGGGAAAAGTACCCTTTCCAATGTGATCCTCGGCCATCCAAAATACAATGTTACCTCGGGGGACATCCTCTTTCGAGGAGAATCGATCTTAAAACTTTCTACAGACGAAAGGGCAAGGTTAGGTTTATTTTTATCGTTCCAATACCCAACAGCACTTCCGGGTGTCACCATCGGGAATTTTTTAAAATCCATTTTAAAAGCACACCGCGGAAAAGAACTCCCTGTCAAAGAATTCAAACAAGAATTAAAAACCGCAATGGATCTTTTGGAAGTCCCTCAATCGTTTATCGGACGTTATGTGAATGATGGGTTCTCTGGTGGAGAGAAAAAACGAGCTGAAATTTTACAAATGAGTTTACTAAAACCTGTGTTATCGATTTTAGATGAAACTGATTCTGGGTTAGATATCGATGCTCTAAGGATTGTTTCCGAAGGGATCAATGCAAATAGAAACCCAGAGAGATCTATTTTACTCATCACTCATTACCAAAGGATGCTGAACTATATTGTTCCTGATTTTGTCCATGTGTTTGCTGATGGAAGGATATTGGAAACAGGTGGAAAAGACCTATCACTCAAATTAGAAGAAGTAGGTTATGATTGGATATTGGAGAGAGAAGGGGTCAAATGAATTCCTTACTCAACAAACAACAGTTTACCATCGACCAGAATAAGCGAAATCAGTTTTGTCGTTCTCTCATACAAACTTGGGAAACATTATCTCTTCCCGCTGAAAAAGAGGAATCCTATCGTAAATTTCCGATCAGTGCTCTAGATTGGAAGGAACTGGGATTTGACCCCCAAGAGAAAAAAACGAAGATTGAGGATTCTACAAATTCTGTTGAAAAGGATTTGGTAAGTGAAACAATCCTAAATGATATTTTTGGTTTGTTACAACAATACCTACCAAAGGATTATTTTAGTTATCTCTCTGTTTTACAATCACCTGGGATTCAGTTTTTCATTTGTGAAGACGGACTAGTGACTCCCATTGATTCATCATTAGGTGATGAACCGAAATTTTTTTTCCGAATTTTTTATGTTCCCAAAGGGAAATTTTCGCAAATCCATTTAAAAACACAATCTAACCACAAGTCAGATTCACTCCATTTGCAAACAGGAATTGATGTTTTTATTTCAGACAAAGATTCACAAGTTGAGATTTTGGATGAAGAAAATTATGATGAAGACTTAGTCCAGTTCCGAACTGTACTTTTACTATCCAAAGAAAATACATCAGTAAAATACCATCATTTTCCATTTGGTGGGTTTCGTTCTAAATTATTATTGCACTCTCACTTATTAGGAAACGGTTCAGAAGTGACAGTGGATGGGGTTTCTGCATTAGGAAAAAGGAATCTGAAGGATTTGGATATGGAAATGCACCACCATGCAGACCATACTACAAGTAAAATTACCTATAAGGCAATTGTGACTGATCGTTCCCATCATGTATTTACAGGAAATCTGATCATTCCACCTAACTTAAAGAAGGTAGTGGCTCACCAAGAATCATTTAACCTTTCTTTAAACAAAAAGGCAAGAGCAGAAGCAAATCCAAAATTGGAAGTCCTAGCAGAAGACGTATCCTGTACCCATGGAGCCACCGTTGGTGACATTGATGAAGAACAATACTTTTATTTATTATCGAGAGGATTAAGTCCTGAAGAATCTAAGTCTTTACTTGTGACTGCCTTTTATGGAGAGACCATACATTCGATTGGATTCAAAGAGGAAGTAAAACTGGATTTGGAATCTTCTATTCATACCATTCTCGTGGGAGGGAAATGATGGCGTTTAAAAAATTAGTTTCCATTGGGGAAATTGAAGAAGGTAAATTAACTGTCATCAAAACCCGACATTTTTCCGTTGTGGTCACAAAATGGGAAAACGAATATTATGCCTTTGAAGATTCTTGTACTCACGATGGCGAAGAAATTTCCTGCGGGAAGTTGGAAGGTTGTGTCATCACTTGCCCTCGCCATTTTGCAAAATTTGATATCAGAAATGGGAATGTTTTAGCTCTCCCAGCCACAGAACCACTCACTACGTTTCCGACAAAAGTGAATGGAGAAGACTTAGAAGTGGATTTGGAGTCTGTATGAGTTTGGACCCTTACCAACTTCGAAAAGATTTTCCGATCCTTTCCCAAACGATGCCGAATGGGAAACCTCTTGTTTACTTAGACAATGGAGCAACCTCGCAAAAACCACTTAGTGTCATTCAGGCAACAAATGACTATTATGCGAAAGAAAATGCAAACATCCATCGGGGTGTGTATTATCTTTCCCAACATGCCACTGAACTTTTTGAACGAACAAGGATCAAAACATCCCATTTTTTCCAAGCACAATGTGCAAAGGCAATTATTTTCACCCGGGGAACAACAGATGCGATCAATTTAGTGGCACAAACTTATGGACGGGTCAATGTCTCTGAAGGCGATGAGATTGTTTTATCAGTCCAAGAACACCATTCCAATTTAGTTCCATGGCAAATGTTGGCACGTGAAAAAAAAGCATTTTTAAAATTCATTCCAATCCTTCCTGATACTACCTACGACTTATCAAAGTTAAGTGAAATTATCACCAAACGAACTAAAATAGTAGCAATTAGCCAAATGTCAAATGTCACAGGAACGGTTCATGATCTGCGAAAGATCATTGATCGGGCAAGGCAAGTTGGCGCCAAAGTACTCGTTGATGGTGCGCAGGCCGCTTGTCATATGCCCATTCACTTAGTGGATTTAGATGTGGATTTTTATGCTTTTTCTGCCCACAAGATGCTTGGTCCCACTGGAGTTGGTGTACTATTTGGGAAAGAAGAAATTTTAGAAGCCATGCCACCTTGGTTAGGTGGGGGCGATATGATTGAGTCAGTGGAATTGGAAAGTTCTACTTACGCAGCACTTCCTGCGAAATTAGAAGCAGGTACCCCAAACATAGCAGGTGTCATTGGTTTTTCTCATGCCTTGGATTATTTACAAAAAGTAGGAATGCAGAATATCAAAAACCACGAACGGATGTTAACCGAATATGCTTTGGAACGATTTCAAAAGATCGGTGGTCTTACCATTTATGGAACAGAGGATTTGGACAAACGTGGTGGTGTCATTTCCTTCACTTTAGATGGAATCCACCCTCATGATGTTGGTTCCATCTTAGATGAAGAAGGAGTGGCCATCCGTGTGGGACACCACTGTTGCCAACCTCTTATGAAACAGTTCCAAATTCCAGGAACCTGTCGGGCATCGTTCTATTTTTATAATACAAAAGAAGACATTGATGTTCTCATAAAATCCATTGAGAAGGTAAAATCAATATTTGGTCGTGTCGTTAGAAAATAATACATTCCAAGATTTTCTAAAATGGAAATCCTATGCGCTTTGGCGAAAACCAGAGGAAACTGTTTTAGAAGTTTCGGCATTGAATCCCTTATGTGGGGATGAAGTGAAATTGTATTACCGAGAAGGAGAGGATAGGATCAGAATTTTGGGTGTATCTGGTGAATCCTGTTCGATTTGTTCGGCTTCTCTTGGTTTTTTATTCAAACACCAAACTGAATTTCAAAAAGATAAGTTCCTTTCTTACTTGAGTGAACGTAAAAATTTTTTAGAGGGAGATGAAACTTCCTTGTTTGGAGATTTAGAAGAGATAACATTCTTTCGGAATGTGAAAACTCATCCCAGTCGTTACCGTTGTGCCCTTTTGCCCTGGCAAACTCTATTAAAAATCATTGAGGTAAACCATGATCCGAGATCCTGAAACAGAAAAAGAGTGGGAAGTGTATCATAGTATTCGATCAGTCGAAGACCCTGAGATTGGCATTTCTCTTGTTGAACTTGGATTGATTTATGATGTGAAAGTAGAAGGGGAAAAAGCAGAAGTTACAATGACTTATACTTCTCTTGCTTGCCCAGCCGGTCCACAGATGAAACAAGACATTGAAAATCATGCACTGCGCGTGGAAGGAATTTCAGAAGTAGTGGTACATGTTGTCTGGAATCCAAAATGGGAACCCAGATCCATGGCAAGTGAAGAAGCTAAAATGCAAATGGGGATATTCGATTGAGTTTGTTTTTTGGCAAAAAGAGATCGTTCCTCTTCTTATTCCTCGGTTTGTTATCATTTGGAAGTTGTGAAACTATCCAAACGTTTTTAGGTAATAAAGAGAAAACCACTGAGTTATCTCCTTCCATTCCTCAAATCCAAGGTGCTTCACTCAAAAGAGATCGTTATGAGTTGATTGGTCGTGAGTTTATGATTGCAACCGACCATCCTCTTGCTTCCCAAGCTGGGGTTGAAGTTTGGAAACAAGGTGGAAATGTTGTGGATGTTTTTGCAGCCGCAAGTTTTGCCATCTCTGTCTTAAGACCACAATCCACTGGGTTACTTGGCGGTGGATTTGCCATTGTTTACCTTCCCAAAAAAGGGAAATGGGCTTATGATTTCCGAGAACGTTCCCCAAAAAAAGGAATTGCTTCTTTTTATACAAAACCTGATGGATCAGCCGATACAGAAAAAATTAGCAAAGGTCCGTTTAGTGCCGGGGTTCCTGGAAATGTTCAAGGGATTCTAAAAATCCAAAAACAACATGGAAAACTTCCCATCACAGATGTAATCGCACCTGCTATGCGTTATGCGAAAAATGGGTTTGCCGTGTATGCAGATTTAGCCAATGTGATTTCAAAAGTTTGGCCAAATATGAATCCATCGATGCAAAAGGTTTTTGGAATTGACAACCGTCCCATTCGAGAAGGGGAACTTCTTGTACAAAATGATTTGTTCCAAACATTAAGCCGGATTGCAGAAAAGGAAGAGAAAGAATGGATCGATGGAGAAACAACTAGGTTAGTTACTGAATACTACAAAGAATTTGATAGCTTCATCAGTGAAGAGGATTGGAAAGAATACCAAGTCAAACAGATGGAACCATTGAGTAGTTCTGTATGGGGATACCAAATGTTGACTATGCCTCCTCCTAGTTCTGGTGTACATTTGATCACATTGATGTTATTGAAAGCAGAGATGGCAAAACGCCAATCCTTTCCCAAAGGCCAAGTGGGTGAAATGATACAAATCACGGAAGCAATGCGAGTTGCCTACAGAGATAGAGCAGAGTTAGGTGGAGATCCAAATTTTACAGAAGTTCCGGTCGCAAAACTAATCTCCTTCCCGTACATCCAGGAGGAAGTGAATGAAATCGAAAAAAAGGTAGTCTCTGGAAATTGGAAACCCATTCAAAAACCGATCGAACCAAAGGATTCTTATAATACCACTCATATCTCTGTGATGGACAAGGAAGGGAATGCAGTATCTTCCACACAATCCATCAATGGAATCTTTGGTGCCATTCAAATGGTTCCTGGAACTGGTCTTGTTTTGAATAATACGATGGATGATTTTTCTATAGCACCTGGTGTTCCGAATTTATACGGGCTTGTTGGTTCGAATGCCAATGCCATAGCGCCAGGGAAAACACCTCTTTCGAGTATGAGTCCAACCATTCTATTGGAACCAAATGGAAATACAAAATTAGTCATTGGTGCTCCTGGTGGTTCTCATATTCCTACCTCCATTTTTAACACGTTGTATCACTATTTGATTCAAAAACGAAACTTATATGAAAGTGTTTCTTTTCCACGCATCCACCACCAATACCAACCTGATACATTATTTTTGGATCCTGAATTAAAAGGAACGTTTCCTGAAACGGAACTTCCCTTTTACCAAGTCCAATATGGTAGGCACCGTGCGAAGGTATTTGTTGTGTCAAAAGAAGGAGACAAACTCATAGGTGTCTCTGACCCGAAAGGGGAAGGTGTTCCATTAGGTTTTTAATCGATGAAAGCAAAATTATTAAAATCAAAACAGAAAAATTCAACGGTTTCCCTTTTTTCAAAGGAATACAAAGATTGTCTACTCAGTGCCAAACATGGTTTAGAAAGAGAAAGTGTGCGAGTAGATGAAAAAGCATTTTTTTCACAATCACCTCATCCAAAATCGTTAGGTTCTAGTTTAACTCATCCTCTCATTAAAACCGATTTTGCAGAGGCACAAATTGAGTATGCAACTAACATACACAAAACGATTCCAGATGCCCTTATGGAACTCACTGAGCTCCATGCTTTTACTGCTAAAAATTTAGGAAAAGAATACCTATGGCCGTTTAGTATGCCACCTGTTTTGCCAAAAGAGAATAAAATTGAAGTTGGTCAGTACGGAACTTCAAATGAAGGGCGTAAAAAAACTATTTATCGAAATGGTTTGGGGCATCGTTACGGAAAAAAAATGCAAACGATTTCGGGAGTCCATTACAACGTATCATTTGATACTTGTATGTTGTCTGTCGTTTCTGAAAAAAGATTTCAAAAACCACTGACCAAAGAAACAAAATCACAAATTTATTTTGATACCATTCGTAATTTTTATCGGATTTCACCAGCACTTTTGTATTTATTCGGATCTTCTAGCTTAACAGATACAACCTTTGTTGATTCTCCGAATGCATTCAAAAACTTACGCAAGTTAGATTCTAAAACTTTGAATGCACCATATTCCACTACTTTACGGTTATCGAATATTGGTTATACTAGTAAAGTGCAAGGCAAATACCCAATTTCCGTGAATTCCTTAAAGGAATATGCATCGGACATGTGCCAAGTTGTATCAAAAACGTACGCACCTTACAAAAAATTCAACACGAAAGCAACCAATCAATTGAATGACTTTGTCTTACAATTGGAAAATGAATATTACTCATTGGTTAGGCCAAAACAAGTTCCAAAAGGTGAGGAAAGGGTTGTAGATGCACTGGTGGAACGGGGAGTCGAATACTTGGAATTAAGACTTCTTGATTTAGATCCTTTTTCGGCCATTGGAGTAGAAGAAACTAGACTCTATTTCCTCCATATGGTTCTCCTTTACTGTATGTTAAACGAGTCTCCAAAAGCTGATGCAATGGAAATGGCAAATTGGAGAAAAAACCAGGAACTCACAACTTGGTTCGGCCGAAAACCAGAAACAAAGGTTTTTTTGTTTGGAAAAGAGATTCTCCTTCGAGACATGGTGCACCAGCTTTTTGTCGACTTACAGCCGATTGCTGATCTATTGGATGATAATGATGCGAGTGGTCCTTTTAGTCGGGCTTGGGAAACACAATGGGAAAAATGGGATGATCCTTCATTCCTTGGTGCAACCATGTCGGAATTGGATTTAAAGATCCATAAAACGAGTTTCCGAGAATTTGGATTGGCTCTTGCCAAATCACATAAAGCTGAACTCTTACAAGTGGGTCTTTCTCCCAATCGTATCAAATATTACGAAGACCTAAGTGAACAATCGATATATGAACAGAAAAAAATCGAAACCTTAGAAGGAAGCCACCTTAAAAAAAACCAAAAACCCATACAAATTAAACCGCTAAAACTTTGTAGTGAGGTTTAACGTGACAGAACCAAAACCATTATTACCAGGTTGGGAAGACTTAGAAATATCGACTCAAATTATCATACGTGATGCAATCAGTAGAGGAATCGAAGTAGAAGTAATCGATCGTAAGGAAAATTTTTTACGTTTGGTCAAGGGCAATCATTCAGAATTTGTAAAAGAAGCTAGCAAAACACGTTTGGATAGTTTGATGACCTATTTGGTGATGGAAAATAAAATTGCCTCCAAACTGGTGTTAAGTGAAAATCGCGTTAGAGTTCCCATTGGAAAAGATTATTCTCGAATGGAAGATGCTTTGTTGGATTATCCACTCTTTCAATCTAAAAAAAAGGTGATAAAACCTGTCACAACAAATTTTGGAATTGGAATTGGTATATCGAATCCAAATGATTCTTTGGAAAAATTCACTTTTTTTGTCAAACAAGCCTTTTCATTTTCGAATTCAGTCATTGTGGAAGAATTTATAGAAGGTCCTGAATACCGTTTTTTGGTATTAGGTGATGAAGTTGTGGCAGTTTGTAACCGTGTTCCTGCCAATGTGGTAGGGGATGGTATTCATACCATTCGGGAACTCATCGAAACAAAAAACAAGGATCCAAGACGTGGGGAAGGCCATATCACTTCTTTAGAAAAAATCCAAATGTCTGAAACGGAAAGTTTAGTTCTTTCTGATTCTGGATTAACATTCGACTCGGTTCCAAAAAAAGATGAACAAGTATTTTTAAGAAAAAATTCCAATATATCAACTGGTGGTGATTCTATCGATGTAACTGATTTGGTTCACCCTGAGTTTAAAACCATTGCTTTAAATGCAGCAAAGGCTGCTTCTGCGGTCATTTGTGGGATTGATATCATCTCCAGTGCGATTACGGAAAAACCAAATCCAGAACATTATGCAGTATTAGAAATTAATTTTAATCCTGTGTTGTACATCCATGAATTTCCTTATGCAGGAAAACCAAGAGCTGTTGGAGATAAAATTCTCGATTTATTAGGATTTACGTAAATTTGTTTCGAAGGTAGTCGATGATGTCGAGAGATTCATACATTTTTGTCTCTCCGTCAACAAGGAAAGGGACTTGTGAAATGCCACCTAACTTGATGACTTCGTCCCTGCCTTGTGTGCCATGCCTAGCCTCTACCAAAATATAATCCTTACCTTCTGTCAAACCTAGTGTGTGTATGGCTTGCCTAACACGGTAACAATAAGGACAGGAGTCATATTGGTAGAGACGGATCATGGGATTAACCTACTTTTTTTTTGAGTTCCCCAGATTGAGCCATTTGTACCGTGATGTCATGACCACCCACAAATTCTCCATTGATATAAAGTTGAGGGATGGTTGGCCAATTGGTGTATTCTTTAATTCCTTCTCTAACTTTCATGTCGGAAAGAACATTAAAAGAACCAAATGGAATCCCTTGTTGTTTTAAGGTTGAGACGACACCGGCAGAAAATCCGCATTGTGGCATTTCTGGTGTTCCTTTCATAAAAAGAAAAACCTTTTCTGATTTGATTAACGATTCAATTTTATCTTTTAACTCTTGTTCCATGATTATTCACTCCTTGTTTCCAATGCTAAAGCATGGATTTCTTCTTTTAATTCTTCTTTTAAAGTAGCATACACCATTCGGTGTTGTTCAATGAGACCCTTACCGTTAAATCCTTTGTAAGTGACAACAGCTTTGATATGAACACCGTCACGGTAAGGATCTAATATTTCAACAGTACAACCTGGCAAACCCTCTTCTATTTTTTTTTGGATTTCTGGAATGGTCATCCTACAATTTTCCTCCCAACCATGAGTTGTGGGCTTTGATAAATTCAATGTATTCTTTTGGCACTTCTGGTAAAACAGAATTCTTTACTGATGGTAAAGAAAGTAGTGTATCACTCCAAATTTTGATTTTTGGAAATCCACTCACTAGATCAAATGAGGCTCCTTTGGATTTTAGAAAATCCAAACGCATGAAAAAAGGTGCATAGGCAGTATCAACCAGGTGCATGGAATCACCTGCAAAGAATAACTTTCCATCTTTGGGGTTTGGTAAAACAGGTTCTAAGATTTTAAATTTCGAAAGAATTTCGTCCCTTTTTTTGTTGGATTCTGCCTCATCTTTTGACATGGTCCATAAATATTGGTCAACCAGTAAGGCACTTGCAAATTCTGCCCAAGCTCTATGTTTTGCTTTTACCAATGGGTCTTTTGGATGGAGGCTCGGAAGGTTTGTTTCATCCAAATATTCGTTAATCACCGCAGATTCAAACAACACTTCTTCTCCCACTACAAGCACCGGAACCCGCCCAAAAGGTGAAATTTTTAAAAACCAATCTGGTTTATTTGCTAAATCAATGTATTTGATTTCATAATCTACTTTTTTTTCTAATAGGTTAATCACTGAACGTTGGACATAGGGACAAAGTTTGAAGCTGATGAGTGTTGGTTTTACCATACAAATTAGACTCCTAATTGGGCGAGGATAGATCCATTTCTAGAGCATGGAGGCCTTTTTTAAATTCAGGTCCGAGGAGCGAATAAACTTCTCTGTGTTGTTCCACCGTTGACTTTCCGTGGAATTTGGGTGATACCATTTTGATCCGAAAGTGGGTTTCCTTGGAATCCTTGGTCATACCAGGGTGACCCGCATGTTCCCATGATACATCGAGTACAGAAAGTTCTGTGGGAAGGAAAAACTCCTTCAAAACTTGTTCCATTCGATCTTTTCTAGTTTGTTTAGTTTCTAATTCCATAACCAATTTTCATTAACCTAACATTGAGTAAAAATAAAAGAGCACAAAGAAATAGGATAAAACTAAGAGAAAAGAGTAAATTTACATCTGTTATCCCAATGAATCCATATCGGAAAAGATTCACCATATACAAAATTGGATTTAGGTAAGAGATGGTTTGCCAAAATTCAGGCAAATTTTTCACCGAATAAAACACACCACCTAAGTAAGTTAATGGAGTGAGGATAAAAGTGGGAATGATTGTAACATCATCAAATTTTTTTGCAAAAAGAGCATTAAAAAATCCTCCAAGTGAAAATAAAATCGATGTTAGGATGACTGTAAAAAAGATGATGATGGGATGTTGGAATTGAAGGTTTGTAAAAAATAAGGAAGTGAGGGTGACCAAAATTCCGACAAAAAGACCTCGCACCACTCCACCAAACGTATAACCTAAAACAATGGTATAAGGAGATGTGGGTGATACCAAAAGTTCTTCGATATTTTTTTGGAACTTACTTGAAAAAAAGGAAGAAACAACATTGTTATAGGAATTGGTTATGACACTCATCATGATGAGTCCAGGAACAATGAATTCGATATAAGTAAAATTTCCGATTTTGCCAATTTGGCGGCCAACAAGTTCGCCAAAAATAAGGAAATAAAGCGCCATTGTGATCACTGGTGGGATTAAAGTTTGGACCCAGATTCTAATGATTCGAATCCATTCTTTTCGAACGATGGTTTTAAGTGCCGTTAAGTTTTCTTTCCACATAATTAGTTTTTTCCTGTAAGTGATAAAAACAATTCTTCTAAACGATTTGATTTATTTCTCAAACTTAAAACTTCCATCTTATGTTTTGTCAGTTCGGCAAATAAATCATTTACTGACGTTTTTTTGTCCAATTGAACTTCTAGGCTATGATCGTCTAACCAAATCCAGTTGAAACCTTTGGAATTTGGTTTTGTTTTAAAAGATTTTTTTAAATCGATGATAAAGGTTTCTTTGTCCAATCTTTGTAAGAGTTTTTTCATCGATGTATTTTCGACAATTTCGCCCTTATCAATGATTGCTATATTTTTACAAAGGGATTCTGCTTCTTCTAGGTAATGTGTGGTAAGGATGATTGTTTTACCTTCTTTGTTGAGTTCTTTTAAAAAATCCCACATGGACCTTCTAATTTCAATGTCCACACCTGCTGTTGGCTCATCCAATATTAGTAATTTTGGATCATGAATGAGAGCCCTTGCAATCATCAACCTACGTTTCATTCCACCACTTAATGTCCCCGCAGCTGATTTACGTTTATCATAGAGTGAAAGTTTATCTAAATAATACTGAACTTTATCTTTTGCTTCTTTCAGTGGCATACCATAAAAACCAGCTTGGTTGATGAGGATTTGCTCTACTGCTTCAAATATCCCAAAGTTGAATTCTTGCGGGACAATTCCGATGAATTTTTTTGCTAGATTTGGATTTTCATCTATATCCACTCCAAAGATTTTCACTTTGCCATTGGTTTTATTCACCAAGGAACTTAAAATCCCTATTGTGGTTGATTTCCCTGCACCATTGGGTCCAAGAAGGGCAAAAAAATCGCCTGTTTCGACTTTTAAATCGATCGATCGAAGTGCCTTTACACCGTTTTTGTAAGTTTTTTCAAGTCCGTTTAATTCAATCGCATAATGATTCATTTATTTTCCTACTAGTTTTCTTGTTAGGTGATGAGTTGGGTATTTTTGTTGTTTTCTTTGTTCTTGTCTTAGTCTTTTTTGTTCCTCTTCTGGAAGAGATACAATGTTTTTGCATTCTTCTGAACAACAACCAAGTAAAGACTCAGAACAAGATTCACATTGAACGATGAGAACATGGCATCCTAAATTGGCACAGTTAGCGTGACGGTCTGATGGTTTGCCACAGGTATAACAAACGGTTAAAACATCATCAGTAATCCTTTCTCCCAATCGGTCATCAAACACAAAGTTTTTGCCTTTGAATTTTGATTGTAATCCATTGTCTTGGACAACTTTCGCATAATTGATGATTCCTCCACGTAACTGATGGACCTTTTCAAAACCTTTGTATTTTAAGTAAGCACTTGCTTTTTCACACCGGATTCCTCCAGTACAATAGAGTAAGATTTTTTTATCTTTATCATTCTCTAGAATTTTTTCGACTAAAGGTAATTCTTCTCGGAAGGTTCCGACATCTGGTAAAATTGCATTTTCGAAATGACCCACTTCTGATTCATAATTGTTTCGTAGGTCAACAACGATGACACCTTCTTCCTCCAATGCATTATGAAATTCAAGAGGTGAAAGATGGGTTCCCACATTGGAAGGATCAAATTGAGAATCATCTAATCCATCAGCGACAATTTTTTTTCTGACTTTGATTGCAAGTTTGATAAAACTTTCCTTTTTATCTTCCACTGCATCATTAAAATAGATATTGTTAAGTTCTGGAACCGAATCGACAAAGGAACGTAAATTTTCGACATTCTCAATCGGAATTGAAAATTGTGCATTAATTCCTTCGTTTGCTAAATAAATTCTTCCAAGGATTCCTAAGTCTTCAAAAGAATCATAGAGTAAATTCCGAAATTCCAATGGATTTTCAATATTAACATAACGATAAAATGATATGACCCGTCTTTCTCTTGTATCCGACAAAACTTTTTTTTTAAGGGTATCCTTATCAAAACGATTGAATAAAAATTTTTTCACGATTTTCCCTCTTTCCATTTTTGTTCGCGAACTTTGCGAAATGCATTTCTAGTGATTTCTGAAATGGCCGGATGGATATAAACCATTCCTAAATAATCATCGAGTTTGGCATTTAAATAAATTCCGAGTAGTATTTGGTGGATGAGATTGGATGCTTCGTCTCCAATGATATGAGCACCAAGCACTTGTTCTGTTTCTTTAGAAACTAAAACCTTCACAAAACCTAAATTGGATAATCTAGCCATACCCGTCGCACTGGCGGAATAGGGATTGATTCCTTTGTAATACGGAATCCCTTCTTGTACCAAAGTTTCTTCCGTCTTTCCCACACTTGCGATTTGTGGGTTTGTAAAAATGGCCTCAGGGATTGGCGGGTAAACAATTGGTTGGTTCTTCTTGTTACCAAATAAATGTTCAAAGAGGTATTCCCCTTCAAAATTGGCACTGTGTCGGAAAAAATACCTTCCGATTACATCGCCAAAAGCATACACACCTGGTTCACCAGTTTGTAAGGTCCCATCCACTTGGATAAAACCTTCTTCATTAATTTGTATGTTTGTATTTTCTAAGTGTAATTCATCTGTATTGGGTTTGATACCAGTGGCAACGAGGAGTTCATCTGCTTCAAACTCGGTAAATTTTCCCTCTTTTGTTTTTCCACTGACTTTGAATTTTTGGTTTAGGTAAGAAACCGATTCGAATTGAAAATCAGTGTGGATAGGAAAGGGTAAGTGTTTACTTAACTCGGTTTTGACATCACCATCTACATGCCTTAACACTTCCCCTCGTGTGATCCCTGTTACTTGGCACCCGTATGCTTGGTAAGCAGCACCGAGTTCGAGTGAGATAAAACCAGCTCCGATAATGAGTAAAGATTTTGGAAATTTAGGAGGGGAGAGAGCTTCTCTAGAAGTCCAATAGGGTGTATTTTCCAATCCTTGTATGTTTGGAATTTTTGGTCTTGTGCCAGTAACAATGAATATGTGTTTGGCGGTGTAATCGTTTTCACCATCTGTGAGAATTTTGGATGCCTTAAACCAAACTTTTTTAGGAATATAATCGATATTGGGATTTTTTTCATACGCAATCGGAATGGAATCGGAATCAATTTTTACGGTTTGGTTCACTCTTTGGAATATGGACTCAACTGGAACCGTTGTTGGTTTTGGGAATTCGATGCCAAATCGTTTTCCTTCTTCTCGAAGTCTGATCAGTTCAGAAGGATAGATGATCATTTTGGAAGGGATACATCCTCGATTGAGGCAGGTTCCACCAGGTGTCTCTTTTTCAAAGACAACCACACGTTTGCCTATGAGAGAAGGAGGGGTCACAAGTTTGGTTCCTGCACCGGCTCCTACCACCAAAATGTCATATTCTTTCATAATGGTTCCAGACTCCAAAGCACCTGAATTCTGTAAATGAAGCTATCTTTGGTTTGGCAAAATTAAAATCATTTTCGAAACCAAAACTTCCGCTTAGCGGATCAATTGGGAGTCTCTCCATCCACAAAGGGATTTTTGACCTTCTGGAGCCTTTCTACAATCTCATTTTTGCGGATCTCAAACGTATCCGGCGGGTCATTCTCGTGCCAGGATTGGTAGAGTTTACGTTTTCCTTCTGGGATGGGAATTTGGTACCGCCACTCCATATAAAAGTAAATCCGTGCAATGTCACCCCTGATCTCTAGTTTTGGTTCTGCAATGGATTCCTTAAAATTCACTTCAAAATCACAAAGTCCATATTCCCTGGGTTCCCCATCTATTTCTCCAAAGGGAAAAATTCCCCTGTCAGCATTAATTTCACCTGGTACGGGAACGATGTTATGAAGGTCGGCTTCGATGAGATTAAATTCAGGATCTGTTGCACCACAACATTTCCTTCCTTTTAAAAGTTTCCCGCCAACCTCACAATTGGATTTGGTCCAACACTCTCTTGTTTTTCCAAAACTATAAGCGGGAACAATGTGTTCCCATTCGATGTAGGTTTGTCGTTTGGAATCTTTTCTAGCTTGTAATCCACAAGAATCCTGTTTGATTTTGAAACGTCCGAATTCCTCTTCATCTTTTTCAAACTCACATCCACAATAAAAATCCTTTCCTACTTTTGTATAAAACCGTTTTAAAACACGTTTTGCTTTTTGAAAATCGGTGATTCGGTTTTTACCATTAGTTTCTGCTTCATTCGATTCAGAAAAAAGTACATAACCAAACCCAAATACCAACATAAGTAGAAATAAAATGGAAATTCGTTTCAATGGTTTATGAGAGTAACTTAATACACTAATGGTAAGATATACAATCCAATATTACAAAGAAATGCAAGTGTCCATGTGGTAGAACGTGCAAAAGGAAAATCAGCAATATACAAGTAAATGTATAAAAAACGTAAGGAAACAAAACTAAGTGCGAGGATTTCAGCGAAATAAAAATCTACTTCGATGGTTAAATTGAGGAGGATTGCAATCGCAAACATTGGGAAGGCTTCAAATCCATTTAAGTGTGCACCATAAGCTCTTCCGCCCCATCCAGTGAGTTTTGATTGTTGTTCCCTAGGATGGTGGTTGTCATATCCATTCTTCTCGCGTGACATGGCAACGGCTACAACACCCTTGGCTAAATAAATTTGAAAAATGGAAACTAGGAGGCAAATGATAAGAATTGTCATATGACTAAAGGTAGAAGAGAGTTTCTCTTTTGTAAAATGAAAATTTTACCAATGGTCTCTTAGTTTCCGTAAGAGTAAGAATACAGAACGATCATCTGTAACCGTTTCTCCCATTTCTGTTAGTCGGTCCTTTATGGATATTGAATCACGTCGAAAAAATGGGCTTAATTTTTTTTCAAGCCCAATGGTTGAGACTAAATGAGGGGTAAGTGTTTTTTGGAACAATTCTCTCTCTTCGTGAATGGGTTCAATATGTTTGGAAAAGGCAAGATTATTTTCCCAATAATCATGGCCTGGATACAAACGACATGTGTCAGGTAAATTGGCATAACGGTTGTTTATGGTTTCATACAAGGCATTTGGATCTCCACCACGGAAACAATTGCCCACACCTACATTGAATAAGGTATCACCTGAAAAAATTCCAAGTATGGTTTTAGGATTTTTATGTACAAAACTTAAATGAGAAAATGTATGACCGGGAGTGTCCCATACTTCAATGGATTCCCCTTCCACTGAAAAACAAATTTGTCCTTCTGCTAATGTTTCGTCGAGTCCAGGGATTTTTCCTTTGGCATTTTTGTGCCCATAGATGAGACATTTGGTTTCTTCTTTTAATTCTAAATTTCCTTCTGTATGATCACCATGTTCATGTGTATTCAAAATTCCTTTTAGTTTTAGACCCATTTTTTTGATCTGTGCCAAGATGAGTGGAGCATGATAGGGATCTACAGAGTATGCTTCACCAGTTCGGTTGGAATAAATGAGATATGTGAAGTTGCGAAGTGGAGAATTTGTAAATATGGGAAGGATTTCAATCATTTTGATTTCATCCTTCCTTTTGGTTTAGTAAAGGATTCGAGTGCGAATCGAATGTTTGTGGGCTTTGATTTTGTCTTTTAGTTCATCACCCAAATTTTTATCAATTTCCATACTCAAGTAACCAATGTTTGCTGATGTACTTAAGTTTTGAGTGAGGATATTTCCTCCCATATCGGAGATAATGGAGTTAATATCTCGCAAGAAACCTGGTTGGTTTTGGTGGATATTTAGAATTCTGTGGTAACCAGATTTTAAATTCCCCAACTCAATGTTTGGAAAGTTCACAGAAAAAGTGGTGGAACCATTATTCATGAATTTTAATAATTTTTCGGCGACTTCCGTTCCAATGTTTTTTTGAGCTTCTTCTGTAGAACCACCAATGTGCGGAGTGAGAATCACATTGGGAAGTCCTTGTAGTGGACTAACAAATGGATCATCATTAGATTTTGGTTCTTCAGGGAATACGTCAACACCAGCACCAGCAATTTTTCCTGATTTGATTCCTTCTACAAGTGCATCAATTTCGAGAACCTTTCCACGAGATAAGTTTAAAACATAAGCCCCATTCTTTAAGAGAGGTAAGTGTTCCTTACGGAATAGGTTTTTGGTATCTTCTGTTTCAGGAACATGGAAAGAAATAAAATCAGATTGTTTCAGAAGTTCTTCGTAACTGTGTGCAGACGAGGCATTGCCGAGTGGGAGTTTGGAGATGATATCATAAAATACCACTCGCATTCCCATGGATTCAGCAAGAACCGATACTTGGGTTCCAATATGACCATAGCCAATGATACCGAGAGTTTTCCCTCTCACTTCAAAACAACCTTTTGCAATTTTATTCCATTTGCCAAGGTGGACATCCCTTGATTGGTCCGATGCTTTTCTTGCAAGCATGATGATTTCGGCTATGACAAGTTCTGCCACAGACCTTGTGTTGCTGTAAGGAGCATTAAAAACAGGAACCGCTCTTTTTTCTGCTTCTTCCAATTCCACTTGGTTGGTTCCGATACAAAAACAACCGATCGTCATTAATTTTTTAGCATTCTCTAATGCTTTTTTTGTGACGTTTGTTTTGCTTCGAATTCCAAGGACATGGACATCAGAGATTTTTTGGATGAGTTCTTCTTCTTCCATCGCATCTTTGATGAGAGTTACATCAAAACCATCTCGGTGGAAAAGTTCATATGCATCCTTGTGGATGTTTTCCAGAAGTAGGACTTTTATTTTTCCTTTGGGATAAGATACCATAGGAACAGGATTTTTTCCTTTGCCAAACCTTGCATCTCGAAAAAGGTTGGGTGTATCATGGAAAGAAACTTCTCACTCACCCGAATTTCCTCGATTTTCCTCCTTTTTTTGGTCCTCGTTTCCTGTTCCGGGACTAAGGCCTTTGTCGTAACCCCAGAACCGACCTTGGAGCAACAAACCGCGATTTCCAAAGACATTTGTATGCAAAAATACCTATGGTTATTCTCAGGAAAACGCCCTTGTGTGTATTTTAAGGCAGAACGAGATAATGGCACAGGGGCTATTAATTATTTCCTACTGTACGAAATTGGAACCTTCGATGTAGATATCCCAATTGGAGTTTCATTAAAGTTGGGAGAAACTTGGTACAATTTAAAAAAGACCAATACTGATTATTCTGATACCATCATTGTTACTTCGGCACTCACACAAGACATGTTACCAAAAATTGGTGAAAACCAAAACATCACCATCAGTTACACAAATCGAAAGGAAACTATCAATTACCAATTGAATGGAGACCAAACGGTGAATTTTCAATCTAACCTCTCTAAACTCATCCGTGTGATTGAATCGGAACCAAAACTCAACATTAACAAACGTTAAGAAGAACTGATTGGGTAAGTTTTGATGCCGTAAGGTTTTAGAAACCACTCTTTCAATAAAAAACCTCTCCAAGACTTAGGTGTTAAGGAGAGGTTTTTTTATCCCTAGAAAGAATGCTTGAGGATTTTATTCTGGGCGCATCAGTGGAAATAAAATTGTATCTCGAATGGAATGAGAATCTGTCAGTAACATGACCAATCGATCAATTCCAATCCCAAGCCCACCTGTTGGTGGAAGTCCATATTCTAAGGCACGGATGTAATCATCATCCATCATAAACGCTTCATCATCTCCAGCTTCCCTCTGTTTTACTTGTTCTTCAAAACGTTCCCTTTGGTCGAAAGGATCGTTTAACTCAGTAAAGGCGTTTCCAATCTCTCTTCCAGCCACATATGGTTCAAATCGTTCCACAAACTTTGGATCATCTTCTTTTGATTTTGCAAGAGGGGAGAGTTCTTTTGGAAAGTCAGTGATAAAGATAGGTTGGATGAGGTGAGGTTCTACTAGTGAACTAAACACATCATCACACACTTTCCAAATCGATACTGAATCAGAAGAATCAACTCCTTTGGATTTTGCTTTTTCAATGGCTTCTTTTACATCGGAGATTTGGCTAAAATCAATTCCTGAATAGTCTTTAATGATATCAATGTATTTTACTCGTTTCCAAGGAGGAGTGAGGTCAATCTGGTCTTTGCCATACGCAAATTTTAAACCTTTTCCAATGGATTGTGCCACAGAAACAATCATCCTTTCGGTAAGGGATAACATAGTTTCCATATCACCAAATGCCATATACGCTTCCATCATGGTAAATTCTGGGTTGTGTTTTGTGGAGATCCCCTCGTTCCGAAAGTTACGGTTGAGTTCAAACACTCGGTCCATTCCACCCACAATGAGTCGTTTTAAATAGAGTTCTGGTGCAATTCGAAGGAAAAGTTCCATATCAAGAGTATTGTGGTGGGTGACAAACGGTCTTGCTGCTGCACCTCCCGCAATCGGTTGCATCATGGGAGTTTCCACTTCTAAAAATCCTTCATTCGTTAAAAACTTTCGGATTTCCGAAATGATACGAGAACGCATCTTGAATGTTTCTCGTACGTTTTCGTTTACGACAAGGTCCACATAACGCATTCTATATCGTTGTTCAACGTCGGAAAAAGCATCATACACAACGCCATCTTTTTCTTTTACAACAGGGAGTGGTCTGATACATTTTGCTAACAATTGAACATTTGTTAAATGGAGAGTGGTTTCCCCTTTTTGTGTTTGGAATAACCAACCTTCAATGCCAATCCAATCTCCTAAGTCTAATGACTTAAATAATGAGTAATTTTCTTCGCCTAGGTCATCCCGAGTCGCGTACAATTGGATGAAACCTTCTGCATCTTTTAAATGAGCAAAACTTGCCTTTCCCATAACACGTTTTGCATGCAGACGTCCACCAAGTTTGAAAGATTTTTTCTCAGTTTGATTGGGATCAAAACTAGATAATAGTGTTTTAGAATCTGAATTTGGGAAAAAACGAAGTGGGTAAGGGTTGATTCCTTTTGTTTTTAAATCATTTATCTTTTGAATTCTTTGTTCTATGAGTTCGTTTGAATCTTTTATTTCATCCATGTTAAAGGATACCTCTGGTGTAAGAATAGATATAACGTACAAATTCTACGGAAACTTCTTTCATACCTGATTCTGATAAGAACCAATTCGAACCCGAAATTTCAGATGGAAAACTATACGCTGTGACTTTTACGGGCAAACTGGTTAATGTTTTTTTGTAAATATTCAAAACACGACGTTTTTCAAACTCACGTGTTAGGAGTAATATTGACCCTAAATTGTCAGAAACAGCTAATTTTAATAGGTTTTTGGATGCCTCATCTGTGTCACCCATTTTGGAGACTGGGATTACAAGAGTCATGATTTGAGAATTTGGGATTCCGTTTGAAATGAGGAATTCTTTCACTTTTTGGTCTATTTCAAAAGGTCCTATCAGTTGGTTTTGTGATTTATCTTCTTTGCTAACAAGGATTAGCTTTTTGAAATCTGACTTGGAATACAAGTTTGTGATCGCCTTTAGTTGTTTTCTGTTCGGCAAAACGTCTGTGATTTCCAATACGGCTACGTCTGATTTTTGGTATGGATCATTTGTTCCTAACCAATATGGGCTTGAAAGTAACAAACCCAAACAAAGAAAGATAGGCGAAAGAAAGCCAAGAAAGAGTAGTTTAAATCGAAACGCTAAATCGGAAACTTGCAT
Source organism: Leptospira limi (assembly GCF_026151395.1). Taxonomy (NCBI): domain Bacteria; kingdom Pseudomonadati; phylum Spirochaetota; class Leptospiria; order Leptospirales; family Leptospiraceae; genus Leptospira; species Leptospira limi. The sequence continues at coordinate 2,601,943 of NZ_JAMQPV010000001.1, read as the reverse complement.
ATTGATGACCCCTACAACCTACTGAGAACTAAGGGCAAGTGACAAGAGAAAATTCATCTCCTTGACGAAAGAACCTGTTTTCCTAACCTGTCCACATACACACCCGCTCGGATGGTGGAATTGGTAGACACGCTACTTTGAGGTGGTAGTGCCGCAAGGTGTGGGGGTTCGAGTCCCCCTTCGAGCAGTGGTAATCACCGAAGCCCACATTTCTAGAATCCCCCAAAGTCAGTAGATTTCGTAGTTCAGGAACAAACCTTACGTTTCCTAAGAAACTGATCTCATCCAACGCCAATAGTCCCCACTTACAACTTAAGAACCCATAACTGCGGAAACTTTGTTTGAGTAGATTGTTTCGTGTTTCTGCTCCATTGGAACTCACACCCTCTTTAGTGACCCATCTCTCACTAGACATGTTGTATCTTGGATCATTCGATTTCTTACTATGATTTACGGATCTATGATTGGGACGATCCCACAAGAAGTTGTATCCCTCATCAGTGAAGAGAGTCACGTTCTTTGGTATCTTCTCATTCAGATCCTTCTCTCAGTAATGTTGGTTGTTCAGTGGTATACTTTTGTAGAAGGTCATCCCTCCATTGATGACTACTGTATGAACCAAATTTCCTTTCTGTTCTCCTCTTAAGCAGATGCTGATTGTTTATCTTTTTGAAGGTTTTTCTAAGTGGATTTTATTGATAATAGACTGTTGATTGTTATATTCTCAAATTAAATCAGATTTAAATTTTATACAGATGTTTTAGGTGAGAAATTTCGTTTGGATATCCTTTTTTCATAAAGAAACATATTAACATGATGTTATTGGAATTCCAAATTTTGAAAATGAGTTGAAATTTGAAGATATCTAGGGAAGCATGAACCCGATGAAATTGAATACACTAACAAGAATTTTATTACTTTGTCATTTGTTCATTAACTGTGAATCCAGCAGAGATAAGTGTTTCGAATTTAGGTCAGAAACAGATTGGGGAGGGGTTTGCGAGACTTTATGGAAAACTTCTAGCGTGGAAAAAAATGAAGAGATAAAGAAGAATGCAGAGGGAGCCATTTTACTTGCGTGTTTCCTTGGTAATGAGCAAAATAAACAATGTAAGAAAAAAAGAAATTGGGATGTTGTAGATATTTTTTAATCAGCAGATGGTCTTTGAAAATGATAGTAAAAAGTTTGTTTCTAATAAGGACAGAATATAAAGTTTTTTAAAAGAATCAGATGAATTGCCAGATATAATATTCTCATTACAAATTTTTCAACTTACTTTATGTTTCAATTTTCTGTTTTTTATATTCATCTTGGAATATTTTTTAATAAATTTGTTCAACAGTTTATATGGATGTCTCTTTATGTTACGTTTCTTTTTCATTAGATTACTTTCTAGATTTTGTTAGTTGTTCAATGGGATAGATTTATAGAAAGTCATTTCTTCGTTACTATCTACTGAATGAATGAGTCTCCCTTTCTCTTCTCATTCTAAGCTTTTAGGTTGCTTTTTGTAAAAAGATAGTTGTATGATTTTGAATCGAGATTCCAATTGTGCAAAGTAAAAGAACAACTAACAGGTTCTTTAGTTACAGATATCATATTAAAATGGAATAAGAAGATTTTATGGTGAGAACGGTTATCATAGTTTTATTTTTGATTGTAAATTGTTCTGTTTCCGTTTCAACGAGCAATAGTGATTGCTCTGAACAAAAAAAGAAACTGCAAGCTTGCCTATTTCTGGCAAATTCAGCAAGAGACTCCGAGAAATTACCTTTAGTCCTTTCTTGTCGGAGTATTTTAAGAATCGATTCAATTTGTAATTAGTATTCCAAACTTACGTAAGCTCAAGAAAGTATTAATCATTATTTTTATGTTCCTAATTTACGAATGTATTAGCAGCCCTTGTGCTATTTCCTCTCACTTCCTTACTTTAAATACTCCATAAAAAAACCAACTGTTCTCTTTTCAGCTTCTTTGGGATCAAAATTCCAAATTCGTTCGTGACGATTGCATTCAGGCGCCCATAGACTTTTCGGTTCTTTTGCTTTGGCATATAAGTCCTCTGCATGGTGGTAGTCTACATAATCATCCATCTTACAATGAAAAATGGCAATTGGTCTTGGGTGGATGTTTGCGATCGAATCAATCGGTCTTATGGAATTCATATCGATTCCACTTCGGAAGTCCAATACCAATTTCACAACGGGGATGAGGGGGTAGTAAGGAATTCCAAAATCACGTTTTGCAGATTCGATAAGAACATCCATCGCACTTGCATACCCGCTACTAAAAAGACCCGCTTTGATTTCTGGGTGGTTTGCCATAGCGATGATACTTGTTGCGGAACCCATTGAAAATCCAAAGATTCCAATTTTGGTTTCACCTTTTGTCTTTAAGAATTGAAGTGCCGCATCCACATCTTTTTGTTCGAGGCCACCCATAGTTGCATAACCACCGTGGTTTCTGCGAAGGCTTAGAAGTAATAAGTTGTATCCTGCTTGGTGTAAGCTTTTGGAAAAACGAAGACCCTCATTCCTTTGGCCACCATGCCCATGTACCATAAGAATAGTTCCTTTAGGTTGTTTGGCGGGGATCCAGTAACTAACAAGGTTCAATTTGTCTTCAGTGGTGATGTTTACTTCTTCAAAATCCAATCCCAATTCTTTTGGTCCGTCACAATAAACATGATGGTCTGGGTTACAACGAACCTTGGGGTATAACACCATCCCTGAAAAATAATAGGCGATACCAAAGAGTAGGATGAGACTTAAAAACAAAATAACCGAAATAAGTTTGAAGGTTCGTTTCATGAGATAAGGAAATTACGAGGAAAATGAAAATCTGCAAGTAAAAAAAAGGGGAACTTTAAGAGATGGAAGTATGGAAGCAGCTTTAGGCCTATTTTTCATTTGTTGTATGAGTGTTCTTAGTCCCTTTTCAGGTGTAGAAGAAGGTGAACTTCGAGGTTGCCCTCCTTCACCTAACTGTGTTTCGTCGCAAAGTATGAAATACAATTTTGTTCACAAAGTGGATCCTATTGTGTATTCAACCTCTAGGGAAGAGGCATACAAACGAATTTCGAAATTTTTTCGCGAATCAGAAAATATCTACATCAGTGAAGAGAAAGAAGGGGAATACATTCGAATCATCTTTTTTACCAAAGTGTTTCGGTTTCCGGACCGAGTGGAAGTTTACTTTCCAAACGACAAAAACGAAGTCCAGGTTAGGTCTCAGTCACTCCTTGGCCTTTGGGATATTTTTGCCAACAGAAGGAGAGTGAATTCGTTTCGGGAAATTTTAGGAAAAGTCGAATCATAAGATACCGTTATGGATGAGGAAAAAAACTCCTCCAATGATCCTTTCAATCTTGGATCCAAATAGCCAATCGCCTAACACAGTGATACCAGTTTCTTTACAGAGGGATTTCCATTCTAAGAATTCCTCTGAATCAAGTTGTAAAGGACCTTCACGACCTAGGAGTGGCATCTGAGCCTGTGCAAACTTCCAGCGGTGGTTCCAAATTCCATCGGGATTTGGTGCCTGCCATTTTTCCTTTAAGCTGGACGTTAACATTTCTTCATAAAAGGGAGTTGGTTTTTTATCTGGATCCATCCAATACTCAAAATGTTGTTCAGAAAACATCGCCGAAAATTGTACGAGCAAAGTGGATCCTTGATCATTTTGAATTGGGTATTTGATAAATTCCCAACTTTGGTATTCCCAGTCTTTACCTCGTTCCAAAACGGTATTCACTGGGTATTTGGAATTTTGGTTCAGTCCGAATGTTTCCAAACCTGGTTTCCAGTTTTTCCAATGAAATAAACTAACAAGAGTTTTTCTGTAATCATTATAAGTTTCTAAAAATTGAATCCATTTTTCTAGGTGGACATTCGATTCAGAATGTTTGAATATTTCAAGGATTTGTGGGATAGGGAGGGTGAGGATCACTTCTTTTGAAGAAACTTGTTCCAATCGTTTGTTTGTATTGGAGTAAAAATCACAATTCCATCCATCGTCCTTATCTTGGCTGATAGATTTTAAAGTCATACTTTGAGAAGAATGGTGGTTTTTTAACATTCCCTTCACAATTGATTCCATTCCATACACTGGATAATGGTGGTGGTTGTCATAAATCGGTTTTGTATCCACCGTGACAAGGTTCGAATTCCAGATTTCAAAGAGATTATAGGATGAAGTTTTTCCTAACCAATTGACTTCCATTTGGTCACGGAACATTGTAGCTCCTATATCAAATCGAATTCCCAAATCTTGTAATTCTTTTGTGGTAACCCTTCCTCCAGCATTTCTTGCTTTGTCAAATAACCGAATTTCCGGTTTCATCATCATGATGGATGCACCAGTGATTCCAGAACCCACAACGATGGGGGTATTTGATGATTTTAAATCAGATTCGCTCACGTAGGATTAGACGGAATACGGTTATGATTATAATTGTTTGATCAACGTTTTCAAATCATTGATGAGGGAAAAAGGAACAGGTTTGATTTCTTCAGCGAGTTGGATTGTGTCTTGAATTGTCCTTGTAAGGACTTGTTTCTCCGCTTGGTAAGCGGCTTGGGGCAGTTTGGTTTTATTTTTTTTAAAGATCGAAACTTTCGTGTCTATGATTTCAATCATCTGGTTTAAATACTGTATTTTTTGATCCATAAGGAAAACTTGTAACACGGATTGGAAAAATGAGAAACCAATTTTTGAATTGGTACTTTCTTAGGATGTAGGGGATGTGATGACAGACGAGATTTGGGATTCTTTTTTACCAATTGAATACAAAGTCCTTTCTCCCTACCAGTGGACTCCTATCGAAATCATTCGGTTCACCTGGGAGTATCTAAAAACGCAATCTGTGTCTTCCGTAATGGATTTAGGTTCAGGGGTTGGAAAATTTTGTTTGAACTTGGTCCAGTTTGCCAATGGAAGTTTCCCTGTGTATGGTGTCGAAGATCGTAAGGGACTTGTAGATGTTTCAGAAAAGTTAAGGCAAAAACTGAAAATAACAGGTGTTACCTTTACTCATTCTGATTTTTTGGTCAATTTTCCTTACGGACATTCTCATTATTATGTTTTTAATCCTTTGTATGAAATAATGAAAGGAGAACATTCGATTGATTTCAAAAAGGAAAAGTCAGCAATGGTTTTTATCAAAAACTTACAAATTTTAAAGAATCATTTGAGCCATTGCAAAAAAGGTACAAAACTGATCACCTACCATGGATTCGGTGGAAGTGTTTTGCCTGGTTACAAAATTGTCAAACAAAAGGAATTGGAATTCGGAGATTGGATGGTTTGGGAAAAAGAATAATCCATTTCCCAAAATCCATCGTTTCAAAATTGCTAAATCGATTTTGCGTATTTTTTTCGGATATGTGGTTTCGCTAGAAAAAGGTAGAATAAACCTGTTGTTACTACCACTAGTGATGTGAATATCATTCCGTAATTAATGAACCAAGGTTCGTCTGGTGATCTTGGCCATACCATATTCGAAACAGCAATGATTCCATAAACAAAGGCAATTACGTTAATTCCATAACCATACTTTCCTAGCGTAAAGGAACCTTGTGGTTTCCATCCTTTGAACCTGGCATATAAAGCTCCAAAGACAACCATTTGAAACGCCACATAAATTCCACAGGATGCAAAACTGATGATGGTAGTGACCGTATCTTGTAACCAGTGTCCAATGCTTGTGATGATGATGGGTATTATCCCTGTGATGATCAGAGCTTTTGTTGGAACTTTTCCTTTTTTGGATAGATGGTTTAAATATTGGCTTCCAAATATCATTCCATCACGTGCAAATGAAAATAACAATCGACTCGCCGCTGCTTGTAAACTCAGTAAACAGGATAAAAAGGAAATCATCACCACAACAATAACCAACCGATAACCAGTCATTCCCATAGCAGTTGTGAGTGTGGTGGTAACTGGATCAGAATCTTCTCCCGAGATCGCTTTTTCCACATTGGGAAGTGCTAAAAGTAGGGCCAAACAAATGAAAATGGCAGCACCACCACCAATGTAAATTGTCATACGCATGGACTTAGGAATCGCTGAACTTGCATTTGGTGTCTCTTCGGCCACATCTCCACATGCTTCAAACCCATAATAACAAAACATGGCAGCAACTGAAGAGGCAAGAAATGCAGGAAAATAATCAACTACACTCCCGAAAGAAAACGTATTCCATAATATAGAAATAGAGTTCACTTTTGCAAAAAAAAGTAAATACCCCCCGCCAGGCATTGACCGAATGATGTCTCATTAGAGGCCATTTCCCGTAAAATATCAAATTTAGAAACCCTTAATCTCCTTCCGATCTTATCCCCAAAAAAAATATGATAAGATCAATCGAACCTCACATAATATCTGATAGTTTACAACTTCTCACTACACGTGACCAATACCGTGTAACCAAATTCCTTACATGGAACAAGGGTGAGACGGTGACACCAAGACGATTTTTAAATTTTTTACAAGAACGGAAAAATTTAGGAATAAAATCCGCAACGCTTAGAGACGACAAAAACTCTGTTTTTCGAGCAATGAAAAAGGCAACCGTAGGAACCGAGTTAGGTTTGGTAATCGACGCATTTCGAAAAGAGTTAAACGAAGTCTTCCCAATTAAAGTTCCTAGAACTCGTGTTAGTGAATCTGATTTAATTACTCTAACAGAAATTCAAAAGATCAATAAATTTGGAACCGCACGTCAGAAGGCTATCACTCTTTTTCTTTGGACAACTGGTGTCAGAGCTGGGGACTTAGTAAGCATAAGACTAAAGGATTGCCGTCCGTTAGATAACAATCTAATCGAAATTAAACTAATAGGAAAGAATGAGAAGAAAAGGAATATCGTTATTCCGATTTCCCTCTTTCAGCAAATCAGACAAACCTTTTGTGGTTATGTTTTCCTATTCGAAACGGTAAATAAAGATCAGTTCAATCCTCACGCAATTTGGAGAATCGTTTCTGCCATTGGAAAGAAATATCTTGGAAGAGATATTTACCCGCACCTGTTTCGACACACTTTCATAACAGACATGATCCGAGAAGGAAACGACATAGGAGCCGTTGCTGAGTTCGCAGGAAACACTGCCGAGGTGATTGCAAGAACATACCTTCACTCTTCCTTAGATCGTTCAGCTATTACGAGACGTTTAGACAAAATTTGCGCATGATAAATATAGAAAAAGATGAACCTAAAAAGAATGAAAATGAAGAGCCTAAGTCCTGCAAAAAATGCGGGGCTTCGAATGTTCAACTGTATCAATACGATATGTGTAAGGACTGTTTGTCGGAATGGTTTAAAGAAATCAAAGTTGATCTAAAGGAAGCAAAAGTATTTCACTATGTCTGAACAAATAGAAAATCAAATTCAAAAAGAATTGCAGAAAGTTATACCTGCTATCTATTACCAGAAATTTTTTAAAGAAATGAAATTGGTAAGGCTAAATGAAAGTAAAGTGGTGTTCGGCTTAGCTGGATCGGGAGCCTTAACAGCAAAACAACATATTGAAAATAAGTATATGGATAGCTTAAGCCTAGCGGTGGCCAATTCAATTGGAAAGAGAAAAGTTGAACTTATAGTTGATGAGAAAGTAAACATTACGAAAGAACCAAAGCCTTCAGAAAAGATCGATATTGATGGAGAAGTTCACAAGTTAGAAAACTATTTAAAAAAGAATGTAAATTTGCGATTTAACGAAATTTCTCAATCATTAGAACATAAGCCAAATAACTCAAAGAATTTTATTCAATGGAGCGACAGGGATTTTAACGATCTATGGATCTTTGTTAAAAAACAAAAAGAGTTTAAATATGCCTCTAAAGACAATTTGCTTTCCCTTCTCAGTTCTTCAGTAATTCCCACATACCACCCAATCAAAGATTATTTCAACAATCTAGAGAAATGGGATAAGAAAACAGATTGGATCGGAAAAGTGTGCTCATGTATAAAAGTCTCGAATGAATTAGATTTTAGAAGCTATTTTGAAAAATGGTGCATTCGTGCAGTCTACTCACTGTTCAGTGATGGAGAATTTGTCAATGAACATTGTTTAACAATTCAATCTAACCAAGGTTGGTATAAAAGTACTTTCATCAATGGACTGATTCCAAAAGAGCTTAAACCTTACTACAACTCAAGGATTCCCACTGATTTCAAAAGTAAAGACGCATCGGTTGCCGCTTCTAAAATTTGGATTTGGCTATTTGACGAGATAGATAAAATCACAAACAAAAAGGAAGCCGCCGAAGTTCGAGACTTCTTTTCAATGAAAGGCTCTTTTGAACGAGCTGCTTACGGAAGAAACGCTCAACACTTTAAACGAATTTCTAGTTTTATTGCCGCTTGTAATAAGGTCGAATTCTTGGTGGATGATACCGGAAACAGGCGATACATCATCTTTTCATTGTTAAGGCCAATCGAAATCGACAAGTTTCAAAAAATTCCAATAGAACGATTTTGGGCACAAGTCTTTCATTTATACAAAGCTACACGTTGGAACCAAATCCACTGGAATAGCAGTGAACAAAAAGCCATTCAAGAAAATAATCTTCAATACGAATACTCGAATAACGAGTACGAGTTGATTCTTAAATATTTTAGACCAATCACTGTTGAAGAATTCGAAGATAAGAATAAAAATCATGTGAAGTTAAGTGCAACGGATATCTACCTCTATATTCACGAAAAGCATCCAACTTTTAAATTAGATACTAGATGGATTGGAAGAGGTTTATCGAAGATGAACTTTGCAAGAACCAAGATCGACAAAAATCATAGGGTATTTTTGCTAAAGAAGGTCGGAGACAAAGAGACATCAGAGACATTATTTCCGAAAAACAGTATTGGAGGTAAATGAAAATGAAAATCCATGATCGACATACAAACCTAGTTCAAAAAATCAATATGCCGGACTTCTGCCAATTCTGTGATAGTTTCGCTGTGCATGAATACCAAGGACGCTTGCTTTGCGAAGATCATTTCAATAAAGCATGTAACAGACTCCTAAACCTTGTCATCTATGGAACTTTGTTAAAATCATAATAATCGGAATTGGAATCAATGAAAACAGGAACGAAAATATTATTATTACCTATCTCCTCTTTGGCTCTCACCTTCATTTTTTTTAATCTTATCTTTGGTGAGGTTAAGGGTTGGGATCTATATGTTTGGATCTTCTTTCTTTTCGTTACGATGGTTGTCATCGATGTCTTGGATTACTGGGTGAAGAGAGTATGAAGTTGAGTCCAATTGAAGCCAGAATTCAAAAATTGAAATCTCGATTAGTGCATATAAACTTAGTAAAATCTGAGTTTGAACTTTCTCGTTACAATCCTAAAACTGAAAATCTTCGAACTAAAATTTTGAATCAGCTAGAACATGATAAGTATATACATATAAAAGAAATAAAAACCCTCTCTGCAATTTTATCAGAACTCAAAGCCGACAATATTAAATCAATGGAGAAGGAAATGAGGCCACCCGTTCGTTTAGAAAAGTTAAATCAATTTATCGATGGTGAAGAACAATTTGAAGCCTTCATTCATGAGCATGTTGTTGAAAGAGGAAGTTTCGAACAGTGCCAAAGGACTCTAAGAATGAACGGTGAATTCGTCACCAGAGGAAGCATTTATTCAAAGAATAAAGAAGATTCATCGGAGGTAATAAGATGAAAGATTACACAAAACTAGCAAAGGAATTTTCAAAGAAAGGGGTCAGATTGAATTCAAATTTGGATTCCTTCTTAATAGCCTTACAGAACGCAAAGGAACCAAACGAAGATCCTATTAGTCAATGGGATGCAATCCGTATTCTCCAAACTATGGTTTGGTTAGAATGGTGTCACACTTTTGGTTTCACAATTGATTTAGATGTCGATGCAATTATCGACGAAGAATCTTTTAAAGAGGAAATGAAGTTAAGAGGTTATGATCCAACTCTCGGAATTTCGATGTACGAATCAATTAGGGAGAATCTAAACGATGAAACGAAGGAACCTAAATCGAGCATTGAATCTAATCTGGTTTCTAGCGACATTACAGCTTCTCAAGGAGAATCCAACCAAGGAGAGAATGGAACAGATTCTAAAACTCTGGAATCAAATGAAACTAAGGGAGAAGCCCAAGATGGTAGCTCTAAAAGCGGTTGATCCTAAGTCGGCATATATGGACTCAAAAAATCTTGTACCGATTTGGAAAAGGGAAATAGAGAAGATTGATTTAGAAATTCAGGTACTGGAAGGTGATCTTGAAACCGCAATCGATAACCTCAACTACATTAAAGACAAAAAAACAAAACTCAAAAAGCAAAAGGAAATTGCCTTGAAAAAAGCGATGGAAGACCAAGGCCTCTTTCAATGAATGTGATTCGTTTGCATAAAGACGAATTTATTCTCGACATATACTACGATGTCGAACTCGGAAATACCCACGTAGCAGACCACGGAGTTACTGACTTGGAACTTTATGAGTTTTTTTCACTAGAAAAATACTTGGCGATAAAAAGAAAAGATGGTAGCTTTGAGGCTGTGGGAATGACTTCCAATCGCTCCTTAAAAGTGATTTTTAGAAATCAGAAGATGACAAAGAAACAAAAACATTTTTTTGTCATTACTGCTTGGGAGTATAAACTAAGCAAAGATGAAACGGACGCTATTCGATCCAGGGAAGATTTATGAAAACAAAAGTTGCATTTAACATTGTAACCCCGACGAAAGCTGAGGATAAAAAGATAAAAAAGATCCTTTCCGATGTTGAAAAGAACAAGGATACTTTTGATTTATCTAAGGCAAAACATCCAGATGGGAAAGCAATAAAGAAAAAAACAAAAAAAGCCTCTTGACTTAAACTCACCCTTACACCCCGAAATATCGATTATGCGAAAAATCGAAAAAGTCGGGGAATACACTCGAACTAGACAACCACTTTTTACATACAAACAAACGGTAGCAGATTGTTTTGATCTTGCTCGTTTGTATTGGAAAGACCTTCTCCTATTCAAAGCCAACGGCGTTCCATTAGAGGATTTATCAATTCGTGAGTTTTACGAATATATTAAATCAATTCGGTATGTAAAAGATCCCGACAGAAAGGAACACGTAAGCAGGCCAAAGATTCTATTGGAACGAGCGAATACAGATCATCCATTTGATTGTGATGATAGATCCATTTTGGCACTTAGTTTCTTTAAACTTCAAAACAATTTAAAAGGAACAAGATTCAAAACAAGATTAGCTGTCACTGGTCGATATGCAAAACCCAAACACATCTATGCTGAATTTAAAGACGAAAATAATTTAGAAAGCCAATGGACTCCTTATGATTGTACTTATCCTTGGAACAATTTTGGTAAAACTTTATATATTCCACAGTTCAAAAGAGTTTTTTATGAGGAAAACCATCCAGTTAAAAAACATTGATTCACTTTAAATATATATCATTAATTAGTATTAGGTTGTATTGGTTTAATACTTGTTAAGGTTTTAATCTTTTTTCTGTTTACAGTTTTTCATTTTATAAAGTGATTCTGTTAAGCGAAAATGTCACAAGTAGAATCAATTCGATTAGAGGGGGACGAAGCTCCCCCTCAATCGGTCAAAAATATTTTAGTAAGTTATGATTCAATTCTTCATGGAGAAGAAATTGATTCACCTTTGTTTTCAAACGAACCTGTCTTCCTTTCTGGAGACGATGGAGAAGAATATCTTCTCTTAGGTGAGGATGAAGATACAGGATATCTTGTCTATGGTTTCGAAGATGAAAACGGAGACGCTGTCCTTGTCTTTGGAGACGATGAAGGAAACGTACATGAATATGAAACCTTAGAAGGATTTAGCTTCAAAGGTTTCAAAGGTTTTAGTCTTCCTAAAATGCCGAAAATGAAACTCGGTAAACTTCCAAAAGTAAAATTCAAAGCTCCCAAAATCAAAACAAGCGGCTTAACTAAAGGATTTAGCAAAGTCGGTAAAGGCATCTCTAAAGGTGTCAGTAGTGTTGGGAAAGGTATTTCTCAAGCTGGAAAAGCATATACAAAGCATCTTTCTGATGTCGGCAAAGGAATTTCTAAGGGTGTAGGTCAACTTGCAAAAGGTGCGGGTGATATTCTATCACAAGTAGCTCAAGGTGCTGGAAGCCTTCTTAGTCCTGACTCTGGAATGCCTGAAGAGGAACCAGAGGAAGAAGAAGTCGAGGAAGAATACGAAGAAGAAATTCCAACTGAAGAATATTCAGAGGAAGAAAGTGATCAATATTATGAAGAAGAGGAAGAAGAAATGAGTGGCGAACTTGGATTTGCACAATTTATTCCAATGGCGATGAGTGCAGCTTCGACCATTCAACAAAACCAAGCTGCAAAGAGTGCAAAGAAAAAAGTATCAAAGCAAAAGGCAACGGATGCAATCCTTAAAGCACTCTCTCAAACTAACAAGCCTGTGAAAATCAAAAAGGCCACTCCCACAAAAGCGGCAAGTATTAAAATAGCAAAGCCAACTTCAAGTGCGGCTTATGCAAGCGGTAGTTCAACTTCACGAGGAATCTTAGATTCTGAAATTACCCATAAGGTTGATAGTGATAGCAAAAACACCATCTTGTTAGTTGGTGTTGTACTCGGTGGATTATTTTTATTTAAAAAATAAGTAAGTAGGTAAGCGAAAAATGTTCGGATCAACAAAACGAAAAAAAAGAAAACTTCCAAAAAAGCCGAAGGCTCCAAAGGAATCAGCTTCCATTGAAACTTGGAAGCGATACGGCGAGCGTATTAAGGCTTGGGAAGCAAAGGTAAAGGCAAAAACAGAGCCTTTGAAAAAGAAGAAAGCACTTATCAACCAAATTCGAAGTGCAGCGTCCAGAGTAAAGGCGGCTTAATATGAGTTTTAAACAAAACATCATGTCAGGAGCTAAACTTGGTGGAGCTGCCTTTGTTGGTTATGCTTTGAACCGATTCCTTTCAACTATGGAGTATTCAAAGCAAATCATGAAAGAATCTCCTGAAACCGGAGCTGTAATTGTGTCCGCTGGTATAACAGTGGGAGCAATCAAATTACAAGACAAGATTAAGGACAAACTAGTCCGGGTCGGTATCGTTGCTGGTTCTGCATCCGCTACGCTTCATTTGGCAACTAGAATTCCAACGGTTCAAAATGCCCTTCCTGCTGGTGTTGTAAGTGCGTTAGCCGGTGAAACCGATGAATACATCGAAGTATCTGGAGAAGAAGCTGAAAACCAAATCAATGCGGAAGTTGATCGAAGAATTCAACAAGCATTCAGTGAAGGAAAGATTCAATATCTTGCTCCAAGTGAAAGTTCGCAAGTTGGTGAATCAGAACCAGTTTATGAATTTGGTAACGATGAATTCGAGGAAGAAGAAGAAGTCTCCGGTGCTGAATCGGTCTTCGACCTTGTGTAAATGATTTCAAAAAGCGAAAATAGGTAAGCGAAAAATGCAAACACAACAACAACCGACACAAGCACGTGTTAATAAAAATCCAAATGCGAGAAAAACTGTTCAATCTGAAATTTCTCTTCTTATGCAAAAGGGCGGAATCCCAATTGAGCTTCAATCAGTTGCAAAATTAGCAACAGGGGATAAATCATTTGGTTTCTTTTCCGGAAATGAAGACCGAGCAAACTATGGTCATTTAGCACATTATGGCCTTGGTGGAAAAAATCCTATCGAATCCCAAAAAGGGAAACTTGTAGGTTTCCAAGCTGAACTTCACGGGCCAGACTTTGCAGCTTTAAATCTCGCAGGTGATGGTACCTACAATGTTTTAGATGCAGCGAACAAACTAATCAACTTGATTCGATTTAAAATAACAAAGAACAAAACCGTTCTAAGAGAAGGATCTTTCAAGTCGATCATTGACCCGCTTCCAAGAGTATTGAAACCGTTTAAGATTGGTGATGGAATTACAAACGGTCATGAATCTGTGGCTGTTGTCCATACTCAAACCGGAAACATTGAAGAAAGAAACTCTGGATTAAGAGTTCTTTATCTTCCAGTGGAATTCTCAAATAACGATTCATTTGTTTTTGAGGCTTGGTTGCCATCGCAAGGAACTGGAGTTGATGCACCGTTAAACAATCACCTTTTGGTTGTTACTGCCCTAGGTGTGGAATTTCCAAAATAAACGTTTCTAAAGAAACTAATTCAATTTTAAGACCGGCGAGAAGCCGGTCTTTTAAACGGTACGCGAAAAATGAATACTAAAGTAAATTACAAAGGCCATGACTATACATTGTTAGCTGGAATGAACAAAGCAGTCAATCCTGTTAATGGTGACAGTTATACGAAGGCTATGACTATCGAAAACAATACAAACAAAGACGGGCGAGTTATTGGTGTTGTATTAAGATACAAAGGTGAGATTGATGATGTTTGTATAGAATTCAAAACTTCTAAAACAAAAAACAATCCTCCGATTTCTGGAGACCTTGCATTGGCAGTTTTAGGATCTAAGATTTCTCCAAACCTTTCAACGCCTGCATTTCAAATTTTCCCATTTCCTGGTGATGGAATTTTGATTCCAAAGAATCTTTCAATTGAAATTCATTTAAAGACTTGGGCTATTGCAGTTCCTGAACGAAGTGTAATGGTAGCACTTCTTATGGAAGAATTGGACGACTCGAAGGAAGTGGTTCAGAAATAATAATGGAACGTCGAATTTCCCATCCATTTTCATTTACGCAAGACTATCGATCTTCTTCGGAATTACCTCCTCCGATTTATACAGAGACTTTCAGTATCGGAAAAATAGATATTGAAAAAGAGAAGAAGTTAGTGATTCGAAACGCACTTGTTCAGAGTTATTTCTTTAGATCAACTCAAGCACTTTCGAATCCGGTAACTCTTGCTCTTGTGTTAGCTGATAATTTGGAAGAAGTTCTAAATGACGGATTTAATAAGTTAGTTGATTATGGATCAGGAATTTTTGCACCAGAAAACAATATCCCTGCAAACACTCCATTCCCTGAATTAAGTGTTGCAGATAAGATTTCTAGAATGCCAACAATTGTCTGTTACGAAGACATTTTAGAATATGAAGAATATATTGATGAGGAAAATTTTTCTAATCCTCAGTATGATTTTGCTTCAGCTTCTAAGTTATTAATTGGCAATACGTTAGTTGATACATTTCTCTTGAATGGAACTCCTTATCCAGTCCCCGGAGATATTCCAATTAAAAATCCCAATGGAAAGAATTTCCTTTATTTCTTTCCTTATACTGCTAAATGCCAACGTACTAGAGTTGCGATGAGTGGACGTATCAATTTCTCAATCATTTCTCTATCTGATGAAGATGAGGAGGAATAGAGAATGTCTAAAGGTATCTATTCCGCTTGGTTGGATTGGCCAGTTGGTGGAGAAATTTTTGCAAACATATATGCAACTGATTGGGAAAATGAATATGTTGAATTTGCCGAAATTTCTGATTTAGATGATTTAAGAGATTCAATCTTAGATCAGTTTAATGAATTAACAGAAAGGTTCGATAGACTTGCTCATGGTGAAGCACCTTCTCAAGATTCAAGAAATGGTCATAGGAAATATCTATGGGAATTCTTTGAACTTATTTCAACCGATCAAATTGATGGATACAAACAACAAATGCAATTTTTTTCCAATGCACTTGGAGAAAAGATCAATGGTTTAGATTCAGATAGTGCGACGGGAATTATAATTTCCAATGCAAATCCGGTAAGACCTCGCATCGTACAAAATAAACCTAAATGGGAAGATATACAGTTAAAACCTAGCGTATTTCCACCTGCTATACATTCACACGAGCCTTCGGACTTTCCTGATTTAACTTTGGAGATAAATTCAAAAATACCTTTATCTCAAAAAGGTGTTTCAAATGGAGTTGCTTCTTTGGATGCTTCTGGAAAAATTCCAGCTTCTCAGGTTCCAGTATTCGATCCAGCATTACAAATCGTTAATACTATTGTACAAAGAAATGCTTTAACACCAATAGGAAACCTTCCCGTTTACGTAAAGGATGCAACAGGAGATCCCACTGTATCAACAGGAGGAGCTTTTTATCTATTTGAAATTGCTTCATCAACATGGATTAAACTATCCGAAATGGAATCAATGGACATTATCCAGTCTTGGATTAATATTATTGATAAACCTACAACATTCCCTCCCGATCCTCATAGCCATACAATTGCCAACATCACTGGATTACAAACACAACTAGATAGTAAGCGAAATAACGGAAATATTCCTGCTTCCGAAATTGAAGAATCTATTTACAAACGATTCGTTTCTGATTCCGAAAAGAGAGTTTGGAATAATGAAGTCTTCGAATTCGGAGAACTATATGGTTCAATTCCATTCGGTACCATTTTCAATGGTAATCGCACTGTAAAAGTAAAATTAATCGGGAATCTTACTATCTCATCTCTAAATGGTGGATATGAAGGAAACGTTTATCTAATCGTTTTCACACAAGATGAAACAGGAGGAAGAACGATAACACTTCCTTCAAATGTAAAAATACCAACTGGTGAAAGTCCAGACCTTGGAGCAAATAAAGTTTCCATCTTAACCATGTATTTTGATGGAACAAACTATCTTGGATCTTGGAAGAAAGGTTGGACTTAAATGTTAGCAAGCCTTATGTCTGTAACCCAAACTCTGCTTGGTTATGCAAATGTTTCTTATGAATATCAAGGAGCACAGCCTTGGGCTTGGGTAGAAGTTATCGCAGAGTATGATAAACATTGGATTCGAGATGGATGGGGAAATTTAATCTGTTTCGAATGGATCTATTCTTGGGGAACATATCAATGCCAATGCTTAGTTAATGGAGAATGGAGAACTGGACAAATTGATTATACTCCATGGCCATGGATGGCCGTAAGTCCAGATCCAGCTTATGCAAGAGAATATCGACCTCAACCGATTCCATGGATTGCTTCTGGGGATGTCGGATATAAATCCCTAACAGAATGGAACAGTCTTCAATTAGATGTAACTGCCGGGACAAAAAGAAATTTAGTGGGAACTCCAGTTTACGGATAAATGTATGGAAATCGGATTTCAAGAGTTAGTTGGTGCTGTGACAGGATTTTCTATTTACTATGTAAACTCACAAGTAAATCAGAAAATTGCTAAAACCAAAGAAGAGTTAAACGAAAAGATACAATCCAACACTGACAAAATCACAGAAGTGAAATCTGAACATGATCGTAACAATGATAAGGTCATGTCGGAACTTTTGACTCTAAATAAAAATTTAGAAAGAACTGAAAATACGATGAGGAAGTTCTCTGATGAGTCTTCAGCTACAAGAGATTTAGTTTTAAAAATTTATGAACAAATTATGGGTCTTGGTAAGAAACAAAACAATAAGGGAAAAAAACAATGAGCAATATAAACTATTATATCAACCGATTTCTAGAAACCATGCCAACGGAATCTTTTATTCCTGGCTGGGATGTTCCATGGATACCAAACAGTAAAAACAGCGTTCCTCGTTATGCGTTGGATTACTCGTTAAGCGGAGTAACACAACCGATAGGCTTTGATATTGATACTTTCAACTATTTAAGCCAATTCAAAGGCTTTAAGCACAATGCAGAATTGAAACGACTTTCTTTTGTAGTAAAGAAAGAAACTGTCTTTCGGAAAACTCTTGCTTCTACTCTTTTTTCTACGGATGAAGAGATCCAGAAATTTAGAGAAACAATCTTATCAAAGCATCCATCTTTGAATCAATTGAAGGAGTATGTTTTTGAAGAAGGCGGTTTAGTTGATCCCATCCGAACCATTGCAGATTCAACCGGAACCAAAAAAGATGAAGTCAAAGATGGATTAAAGTACGGAACCTATGCAGCCGTAGGTCTTGGTCTTTTTCTTTTGCTTAGAAAGTAAATGAGTTTAGAAGTAACACAGGCCAACAATTCAATTGATCTAGTTACTTCTAGACTTCAATCTTTTTGGAAAGATTTGAAGAGGACAATTCCGGAGGCGGAATTGTTTGAAACTAAAAGAACAAATGAAAGACAAACCTATCTTTACTCTTTGGGAAGAACGAGATCCGGAGAGATTGTGACTTATGCGACCGCCGGGAATTCTCCACATAATCACGGTTTAGCTTTTGATATAAGGAATGTCAATTTTACAAACAGAGAAAAGGACATTCGAGAGTTACTGAGTAAAAACTCAGATATAGCATGGGGAATGGATTTTTGGAGAATCGACACAAAAACAAAGAAGAAAATAAAATTTCCAGATCCAGCGCATTTTCAAATCAAAGGTTGGAGAAGATTTGTTCCCGGACTCAATGGCAAGATAATCTTCCCTATAGTAGCAGTTATTGGAATTTCAATTTATAGTTTAAGAGGTAAGCGAAAATGAAAGGTCGAGTTTATGTTTATGTACCAACAAACAAGAAGTACAACTACCCAAAAGTAGAAGGACTATTGTATAACACTCAAGAGAAGAGATTTTCTTTTCTATCTGAAGTCGATTCAAATGGAAAAGCAATCGGAGAAACTGCCGGTAAAGCTATCCGGGATTTTCAAACAATGAATCCGGGTGTTGGAATTATTAAAGTTGAAACAAAACCAATTTCAACTACAACCCAAACCCCACCAAAGGCAAACGTGACCACAACTCAAACGAACGCTAAAGAAAAATCTGGTTCAAGTGTTCTTTTGGTAATAGCAGCGATTGCAGCCGGTTTTTTCTTCTAGTTAAAAGATGGATTCATTTACAGATCATCTCTTAACGAAAACAGATTATCTCTCTCAAAGAGATAATATAAATCCTTACACCATCGAGGACGGAAAAGTTTTCGATAAAAAGGGAAAGTATCTTTTTGATTTAGAAGACTTTGAAAAATACGAACACCTACTATATGATCGAGTTACAAAGTGTTTTATATCTGCTGGTTCCATGTTCTGTGGATTCTTACACGAAAGAAGAATTATAAAAACTATTGTCGATGAAGTCGCTTATGAACTTGCATTAGACAAAGTAATGAAAAAGGGAGAAACAAGATTCCTTTGGGCAGTTCATAAAAGACTGATGAACGAAGTCATTCTAAAGGACACGGACTTCACATTTGATTTTGAAAAGGCTACTCTTTCAGCAATTCAAAAAATCATGAAGAAAGGAGATCCTTTGATGATTTCACTTTACATAAAGGATTGGTATCCTTCGGGAAAAGGTCATCTAACATTTGGAAGTGGATACAGAGAAGACTTAAATGGAAAAATACTTGGTTTTATACTTAAAGATCCTTTCGGAAAACTTTTAACTAATTACAAGGACCATGACGGGGCCAATTCGTTCATTCCACTTCAGGACTTTAAGAAGGCAATCAATGGTCCATCGAAAGCACCTTGTCACATTGGATTTTTACAGGAAAAAAAATGAAAAGCGAAAACAAAATTTTAAACTTCTTACATAAGTTCGGGATTGCAATTTTCTTCTTAGGATTTATTGCAGATGCAATTCTTCAGTATTTTGAGCGTGCTCCTGAAGTAAAAATCCTTGGAGATAATTCTTTCCCGGCTTTTTGGTCTTTGTCTATATTGGGAATCATATTTATTGCTTCTCCGATATATCCGACTGCTTGGGAAAAGTGGCGTACCCGGAATTCATTTGGTACGTGGCCACAACTGAAGAGGAAAAGAAAATGAAAGTATTCATTTGTTTATTTATTTTCTTTTTTGGATGTCTTAGCGTTCCTCAAAACCCATCTTCTAAGCCCCTGACGAGCCTTCTACGCAGCTCTGCAAAGGAAAAGAAGGATCTAGGAGACCAAAAGACTTCGGAGCTTCTAGAAGCAGCAGCCGATACAATTGACTCCTCTGATGAGAATGCACGTATTGCAATTGCAAACCAAGCAAACACAGTAAAGGAAAATTCTGATCTTCAAAGGGATGCAGGTTTTACGGAAGGATTAAAAGCATTGAGAAACTGGTCTATCGTTGCACTGTCTCTAATTGTTTTAATTCTAGGATTGTATGCTTATATAAAAGGCAAAATCAAAATACCTTTTTTACCTTCGCCTTAAAAAGTTATTCGTCTCCGGATACGGAACTCCGGAGAGTCTCAGCACTCACATTCAATTTTAAAATCTCCTCTAGATATTCTATCTCTTTCAAATCGAAAGAGCTTTTTTCTTTTTTATCTTTCAAAAACTTTATTCGCCTATCGTAAGTATATTGATAATCACTTGTCTTATGTAGAATAGATCCTAAGATATCCGAGTGAGTTGGATTAAATCCATTCTGTTTTATAAATTCCTTTCTATACTCTTCCCATGATAAAACTAAATTATGTTCGCTTAAACGTGCTTGGATCTTGATAGAATTTCTCATAGCACTTTCTTAATACTTACTTTTCTCTTGACAAGCCTTATAAAAATCATTCATTCACTTAATATGTACTTTGTGGTCACTTGGTTTTTACTTGCTAATCACTTAGTTTTCACAAAGATACTACAAAAAACTAAGCGAAAAGGTAGAAAATTTGTATGGTTGATTCAAACGATGCGTTCCGCAAAATGAAAACTCTTTACGGAAAAAGGAAGAACGAGTTTCCTGATTCTGATTACTCTTTAGAATTATTTACTGAAAAGTCAAAAGTAGTGATAAAAGGTGAAGATATTCCAACTTCCTTCCAAGTAATAAATACAAACTTAGAAAATCCTCATTTTATCAACTATGAGCTGAAGAAAGATGGAAATGTAATTGGCTCTGGATCATTGAAAGAGTTTAGTCCTTTTGAAAAGAAACAAGAGGAAGTTCCTACTCCTCATCTTCCGACCACTCCCCTAGATATTATGAAAGCCACATTTGAAATGAATCGAGTTTATGCTGAAGACTTAGAAAGAGTTACCAAAAAGTATTCTGACAAGTTCGCTGAATACGATCAAGAAGTAGAACAAAGGATCAACAAACAAAAAGAAAATTTGAATGAGAAACTCGATTCTATTGAGTTTGCAAATAAACGAAGAATGGAAATCCAAAATGAAGAGTTTGGATTGGAAAGAAAGCGTTGGGAATTGGAGAAAGAACAAATTCTTGCTCGTAAGCGAATTAGAGAAGATCGATTTCGATTTACAGATGTTCTAGGAAAAGTTGCTGAAGGGGCAATGGAAGCCTTGTCTGCAAATCCGGAACAATCAGTAAATCTATTGGTTACTGGTGTAAAATTTTTGGGTAAGGCTTGGAGGGGAGAACCTTTCGAAGTTGAAATTCCATCATCATGAAAAAGAAATTTCCTTTCGGTCGTATTGCAATTGCTATATCAAAGGCAATACTTAAAGAAGGAACTCCTTATTTATTAAAAAAAATAGATCCGAATCTTAAAATGGAAATAGAAAAGTTCCAGTTGCATAAAAAGCAAGTAGAACGGCAAGAAAAGATTCGGAACAAGTTATTTCCAAATTCAATTGAAGTAAAAGATTACCAGGTAACAGAAAATGACGAATGAAGAGAAAATATCTAAATTAGTATTAGTAATGGATAAAGTAGAAAAGTTTGTGTCGGCAAAAATGCCAGGTTCAGCTTTATTTAGTCCGGAATTGAAATTCATTAGAAATGAGATTAAAGAACTAAAAAGCGAATGTAATCTTAAGACCAGCTAACAAAGTATACAAGTTGATTCCAGTCTATCCTTCCTGGTTGTTCAAAGAAGGAAAAATTACAACGATTTATAAATGTCTTTTCTTAGACCTATATCAATTACTTCGAAATCACCATCATCTAATTTTAAAATTAGGATTCGAAAATCACCAACTCTTATCCGGAAACAATTGTCTTTACCTTGTATTTTCTTTACGTTTGAATTTGAAGTTGATTTGAAGGAATGAATTTTCTGCGCTATTCGTCTAGAATCCTTCTTCGGAAGGTCTTTCAAATATTTTGAAGCCTTCGAAGAAATTATCATGTATAATCTTTTATGTTAAATACTTTAGATCCTTTTGTTGGTTTTCCATCATGATTTTCAATTTTGTCACGGAGAGAAGGTGACAAAGTCTTAATTTCTAGTAGACCAATCAGATCATAAAAATCGGTTACAAGCAGATCCATTTCATTAGAAAGTCTCGCATAAATAGAATCAGAATTTTTACTTTTCTTTGGATAGGAAGGTATAAGTTCTAATTTATCTTCTAATGGATACAAATATGACAAAATCTGTCTCGCTCTTTGTGGAGAGTATTCGTTTACTTTATTTAATGCAGTTTTCAAACTCTTTCTAACATCGTGAATTTCTTTAATAAGATTTTCCGCGGAGTGGTCTTTTTCTTTTGATTTAGCTTCAACTTCAATAATCCTTACTTTGGGACTACTCAACGCTTGGGTAATCTCAAATTTAGTAGAAACTGCTGCTATAGTAAAATCCAATGCTGCGATCATGTGTAAACCATCGGCAAAATTGTTTTTAAGTCAATCTCCAAATTTTAAAAAAATTTAAAATTACCGAATTAAGTATTAAAGCCCTAGTTTTTAATAATCTTAAAACTAGATTAATACTCAGACTCCTAGTATATTAGACTCGAATTTGACAAATAAAAACCTAAATTGGGCATAACAATTTATAGATAAAAAACGAACAGCTGAAAAGAAAGGTCATTTCCTCTTACTTCAATTTAGTTTTCTAGCCAAAAAACATTTTTTCTAGTTTTCCCTTTTGAGTAAAAAGTTCAGCAAAATGTCGAAGTTTATGTCCCCTGGTCAGTTTTCCACCTAACGCCTAAGTCAAAAAAACGATTTTGCCTAGTACCCGGAAGGCTGTCCGAAACACTAGTTTTTTGTCAGGCCTTCCGGGATTCCTTCTTTTTGTTCCGAAGTTTTTCCTTCCTGAATTCATCCCTAGCAATTTCCATTAATTCAAATTCAATTCTCTCCCTTGGAAGCAAAGGATAGAAGATTTTTGATCTCATCCCGTCCAAAGCATGTTCATCAAATTTCTCTATATGATCAAAAGAGATGTCTTCAAACAAAACAATGAGACTATTTAGTTCGCTAGATATTGAATCTAATGTTTCATATAAATTAATATCATCCGGATTTTTGATTGAGATAGAATCATTGACTTTTCTAATGAGAGACAAAATACTAAATCTAGCTTTTAAGGCGTTTTCATAAATTTCTACAAAATCCTTCTCAGCCAAAAAACCATTTTTTTCTTTATATATCAGAAATTGATTAAGAGCTTCATTCAATGATTCTAATTGACTTGTGTTTTCTTTGCGATCTTTATAAAAATTGTAGAAATCGTTGTATGATTTCATTGAATCTTTGAGTTCTCCATCATGGATCAACTCTTGAATAAAATCAGTAAAGAACAAATCACGCATCACTTGTTTTCGAATCCAAGACCCGAAATCTTCATCACTCATAGAATCTATTACATCGACCACAAAACACCTCACAAACGGTGAAAACGTATTTTAATTTCTTGGATAGAAAAAAATTACTCAATCCAATTTTCCCCGGCTAGAAAGGTTTTCGGAGAAATAATGTCTCTAATGTCTCCTTGTCTTTTAATAAAATCAAATATAAAATAACAAAAAGTATTACTTTGTAGTTGACATAATTCCGTCACTTGGTAGTCTTTTGATAGTTACCAAACTTGGGGCTAAGGGGGTGGGGAGTGTTGGCGATACAGAAAGAAAAGACCGTAACTTTTAAATGTGAAGAAGATTTAATTGCAGCAGCCGAAGTATATGCTGCAAATAATGAAATGGATCGTTCAAAAGTTATTAGATTAGCTTTAAAACGATTTCTAAATGTTTCGCCGGTTGAAAAAAAACGATCGGCAAAGAATTAAAGAATGATAGATTTGATTTGGGGGCGGATGCCCATGATACTGCACAACCGTGTAGGCAATACATCCCAACAAGGATTGCACCTACTAGTTCACAGAAAAAACCAAAAAAGGCAACCTGTGCTAATAATTTAGTTCCACTTAAATTAAGTAAGGTGGAGATGAAAATCATACCAATCGCAATCCAAATAAATCCTGTATTACCTAGTTCCACTCCTAGTAGGTTACCTAGAAAAGGGGCACCACCAACGGCGACCGCTGCAACGGATGTAAACAAAGCCCAAGCATAAACCCACGCGGCCATCCAAGCAAACTTATCGCCCACAAGTCGGAGTGACCAAGGGTAAATCCCCCCAGAGATTGGGTATTGGGATACCACTTCGCCAAAAACCAAACAAACCAAAAATTGACCTAACCCTACAAGGAGATAGTTCCAAACCATGGGTGGTCCACCTGCCTGGATGGCTAGGGCAAATACGGAATATACACCCACAACGGGAGACAGATATGTAAAACCGAGGGAAAAATTTTCCCAAAAACTCATACTCCGGTCAAATTCTGATTTTAATCCGAGGCTCTTTAATTGTTCGGCATCTCGGTCTAAGTATGTTTGGTCCATTCCATTACCTTTTGTTTGGTCGTAATTGGATTGGTTTTACAAGAGGGCTTCTTTTCTACAAACGATTTTGTTTTTCCATTGACGGAACAAGAAATGACCGAATCCTCTTTTACTTACGGGAAAACGAATGAAAAAAAGTATACTCTTCTTATTAACTTGTCTGTTTGCACTTTCTTGTGCAAGTTCTGAATCGAAAGATGCTGGTTCCAATGAACCTGGTCTTATGGATAAATTGATCGAAAAAGCAAATTCCGAAGAAGGCCAAAAAGCCATTCAAATGGGAAAAGAAAAACTCCAAGATCCTGAAACACAAGAAAAGATCAAAGGGATGATGTCTAAGGATAAAAAGAAAAAAGACCCAACAGCCATTCCTGGCCAATAACAAACTGAGGTTCGTTTAGGCTCCATTGGTAAAGAGTGCCAGGGAGCCTTTCTCTTCAATCGAATCGCACATGATCAGGATCTCCTCCTGAAATTTCAAAAATCTGTTTTAAAATCCAGTGACTAACATTTGTTATATAACTATTCTCACAAAAATAAATCTACGAAAAACTCACTAACTCTGTATCATTCTCCAAACAAAGTTTCGAATCCATTTGGATTAAATCTTCCCAAGTATGACAAAATTGATTAATTCACTACCTACGAGTATGATTTGAACCAAACGTAAATTTGTCGATTTATGGTTGGACAAACGTAATTCTTTTTCTATTATAAGAAACTACCAAATCCATTATAATTTGAGACTAGCAGATTCTGGAATGGAAGCAGAGGGTTTCATAAACAAATACCCTTGGGAATAATCAATTCCCAAAGACTCAACTAAATCTTGTATGGCGGGGCGGTCTACAAATTCGGCAACTACTTTTGCACCAATTCCTCGTGCTAAGTCTACTATACCTTGTACTAATAAGTATGCTGTTTTGTTTTCAGGAAGATTTTTGATGAACTTACCGTCAATTTTCAAATAATCAGGGTTAAATTCCAATAATCTAGCTAAGTTCGAATATTGTACGCCAAAATCATCGATCGCTATTTGGCAACCTATCGTTTTTAAATCCTTAATGGTGGATAAACTATGTTTGTGTTCTGAAAAACTGATGTCTTCTAAGATTTCGAAGGTCACACGTGTAGGATCTATTTTGTAATGGGAGAGCCTTGATTCAACCCATTTGCTAAAACTTTTATATTCTAATTCTGATTCGGTTAAGTTGATCGAAAAATCGTAAGGGAAATTGGAAAAATACTGCATGGACTCATCAATCATTTGTAAGCCAATCATGCGAATGCTTCCTGTGACTTTTGCTAATTTCAAAAATACATCTGGTGTTAAAATTGTATCTCTGTCTTTAATCCTTGCTAAACATTCAAATTTTCGTATTTCCTTTGTTTGGTTGTCTAAAATTCCTTGGAAAAAAGGAACAATCTGCTTATTGGAAATGGCAGAATGGATTTTTTGACTGAGTTGGAAGTTTTGTAAGTGGTGGTCTGTTGATAAATCTTCTGTATAAGATACAAAATCCATTGAGTTTTGTATTTCTGCTTGGAAGAGTGCAAGTTTTGCTTTGTAATAACAATCTTCCTGTCCCGTGGCTGATGCATATCTACAATCCAAATGGAAACCGACACCATCCAAATAAAATTCATCAGATTTGAGCATCATTCGGAAACTTCGAATGGTATCAACTAATGCTTGTTCAGAGAGGTTGGACAGGATTGCAATTTCATCCGAATACAAATGGAAAACCTTGTGTTCATTCTGTAAATGTACTGTGAGAAGCTGCAATAATTTGCGAAAAATCTTACGATACACTTCTATCCCAAATGTTTTAATGATTGTTGGGAAGGTAACAATTTTAATGAGTAAAATCGTTTGGTTAGTGTTGGCAAACTTATTGTTTTTGAGTTCTTTTGCTAGGGATTCAAAATTTGGAAATTTTGTATCACGGTGGAAATACAAAGAATCTGCTAATTCTTTGTTTTTTTCTTCCAATGATTTTTCTTGGAAAAAAGCGTCGATTGCCTGTTTGATGGTGAGTTCCAAATCATGTGCATCCCATGGTTTGGATAAGTATCGGTATAAACATCCATGATTGAGTGCATTCCCGATGGCCTGTGCAGGAGCCTGTCCCGTTAACATGATTTTTTTGGTACGGGGATGGGTTTTTTGCATTTCGATGAGAAATTCATCACCTTTTTGGCCTGGCATCACATGGTCGCAGATGACAACCGCTAAATCAGCTCCACTGCTATCAATTTCTTTCATAATTTCTTTGGCAGTTTCTGCGCTTTCGGCAGTTTCTATGGTAAACCCTGAACCAAAGACTTTCTTTAGCTGTTCTTTCAGGTTCCAGAGGATAAAGAATTCATCATCAATGCATAAGATGTAAGGTTTTTCGTTCAAAGGGATTCCTGGAGAAGCGTTTTAAATGAATCCGAATCTTCAGATTATGCAAGAATTATTTGCAGTTGACAATTTATCTTCTTTGGTTCTAATTTAGCCGTTCCAAGGTACTTGGGGCATGCATTTCTTTTTAAGAGGACAGGAATGGTTTCAAATAAAATTTATGTAGGGAATTTAAAATTTTCCCTCAAGGAAGAGAATATCCGGCAAATTTTTTCAGTGTATGGAGTGATCCAAGATTTGAAAATGATACATGATCGTGAGACAGGTAATTTTAGAGGGTTTGCTTTTATCACATATGCAAATCCAAGTGAGGCGGAAGAAGCTGTGGCCCAAATGAATGGACAACCTGTGGATGGTCGCAACCTAAAAGTTACGTTCGCCGAGGACAAAAGAAAAGAAAAACAGAATTAAAATTCTCTTTTCTTACCACCACCACCAAATAAAGAAGGAGGATGACCTCATCCTCTGCATCTCCTGTTCATAAAATAGAAGATTATTCTCCCTGCCTTTGGTTCACCCCAAAGGTTCATTTGCGGTTCGATTTAGACCCCCACCTCACAGTTGTCAGAGCCGATTACGAAGTAAAGTCCAATGGAAACAAAATTTCCCCTTTATTTTTAAATGGGGAAAATTTGGAATTTTTATCCCTGCGAGTGAATGGAAGGGTTGTTGACCCTTCCGAATATAAAATCACCGATTTAGGTTTAGAACTCATGGAACCACCAAGTGAGGTTTTCCAACTCACGGTTGAGAACCGCATTTGCCCCAATCAGAATACAAGTTTAGAAGGATTGTACCAATCTGGATCCATGCTCTGTACACAAAACGAACCAGAAGGTTTTCGTAAGATTGTATATTCCATTGATCGCCCAGACAATATGATGAAGTTTACGGTCACCATTGCCGGTGATCCAACTTATTTTCCTGTTATGTTGTCTAATGGAAATTTAAAAGAAGAACACCCACCAGTGAGTGGCAAAAGAGAAGTGGTATGGGAGGATCCATTCCCAAAACCAACATACTTATTTGCGCTAGTTGCAGGAGAATTAATCGAAACAAAAGACGAGTTTGTTACAAAATCAGGAAGGATTGTCACACTCAAAATTTTTGTCGAAAAGGGTAATGAAGAAAAAGTCAGTTTTGCATTCGAATCCCTAAAACAAGCGATGAAGTGGGATGAGGATACCTTTGGATTGGAATATGATTTAGATTTATTTATGATTGTTGCCGTGGAAGATTTTAACATGGGAGCGATGGAGAATAAAGGTTTAAATCTTTTTAACGCAAAACTTGTACTAGCTGATAAAAAATCGGCAACAGATGAAACCTTTGAATCGATTATGGCAGTGATTGGCCATGAATACTTCCACAATTGGACAGGGAATCGTGTCACCTTACGGAACTGGTTCAATTTAACGTTAAAAGAAGGTCTTACTGTTTTTCGCGACCAATGGTTTACGGAAGACATGACTGACCCCGCTGTCAAACGTATCAAAGATATTTTGTTTTTGAAGGAACACCAATTCCCGGAAGACCAAGGTCCCATGGCTCACCCCATCATTCCAAAATCATATTCGGAAATGAATAATTTTTATACGGTGACAGTGTATGAAAAAGGGGCAGAAGTCATTCGACTGGTTTCGCAAATCCTTGGAAGAGAGGTATTTAAAAAAGGCCTTCAGGATTACCTCACTCGTTTTGATGGCCAAGGTGTCACTTTTGAAGAATTTATCTCCAGTATGGAAAGAGCACACGGTAAAACAATTCCTTATCTAAGGAACTGGTACCACCGAAGTGGGACTCCTATCTTACATGTGGAGGAAGAATTTGACCAAAGTAGTAAAGAATGGGTGTATCAAGTAAAGGACAACACGGATACAAATTTGCCTCTTGTCTTTGTCAATTCATACGCAGCATTTGATTCGAATGGAAAATTGATTACTGAAAACAAACGAATCCAAGAAGGAACTATCGATGAAATCAGAATCAAAACACCAAATGGTTCCGAATCAAAACCAATTGTTTCTTTTTTTCGAGGGATGTCGAGTCCAGTACTTTTAAAATCAGAAATGACAAAAGAAGAGATCCGGATTTTAGCAGAACATGAGCCTGACGGTGTCTCTAGGTTTTTTTCCTTTCAAAACCTAATTTTTTTATGGATGTCTGAAAGCTTAAAGGATAAAAGCAAAAAAGAGAACCTAACCGATGTTTTAGAAATCATTCAATCGAGTTTCAAAAAGGATTGGGACAAAACCTATTTTAGTTTTTACTTAACCTTTCCTTCATTGATTCAGTTTTGTGAACACCTACAATTTTTCGATTATAAACAAGTGGAATTCCTTCGGAATTTTGCCATCCAAACAATTGCAGAAACTTTTACAAAAGAATTTCAGTTTTTGTATGAAGAAAATCGCAAAACGATTCCAAAACAATCCAAGGAAGAAATTGGAAAACGAAGGTTAAAAAATACAGCTCTTTACTATTTGTTAAACCATCCAAAAAAATCGTTTGAAAGCCTTGCCATCTCCCAACAAAGAGAAGCAAAACATATGAGTGAAGAAATTTTTGCGCTTCGTAGCCTAATTGAAATTGGGTCCAAAGAAAAAGAGCAGGCGATTTCCCTTTTTTATGATCAGTGGAAACACAATGCCTTGGTATTAGATGTTTGGTTTGCGGCACAAGTGGCCACTGGTGAAAACCGAATTTCTGACCTAGAACGGTTGGAAAAACACTCCAAATTCAATCTCAAGAATCCGAATAAGGTGAGATCTTTGTATTTTAGTTTTGCGAGAAATCCATTGTCTTTTCATGAACAAGAGGGGAAAGGGTATGTGGTCATTGCAGAACGAATCAAACAATTGAATGGAATCAATCCTCAAATTGCAGCGGGACTTACAAAGTTGTTTTCACAAAGTTCCAAACAAATAGGGAATTTGCCAATGATCGCCAAAAGAGAGTTAGAGGGAATCCAAAACCTCCCCCAAATATCAAAAGATTTAGGAGAGGTAGTGGGGAAAATCATTAAATCACTTTAATTATACATTGATTTTATGAGATCTTTGTACTTGTCATGTATGACATTTCGTTTCATTTTGAAAAGGTTGGTGAGTTCATCACCAACTTCCATCGCTTTCGGTAAAAAACGAAAATCAGAGAGTTTTTCAAATGATTTGAATCCATTTTCAGAAGAGATTTGTTTTTTAACAATGTTTTGGTAATACAACCTTACATCCTTATTTTGGTTGAGGTCCTCACCATCTTTCCATTGTAATCCGGCTTCCTTCATTCGGTCTTTATCAGGCCAAATCAAAGCTGTTAAGGATTTTTGGTCTTGGCCTACCACAATCACTTGGTTGATCATGGCATTTTCTAAAAGTAAATTTTCAATGGGAACTGGTTCTACGTTTTCTCCACCAAGTAATACAATCGTGTCTTTCACTCTTCCACGAACTGAAAGTGTATCATTAAAGGAAATAAAACCTAGGTCACCTGTATTCATCCAACCATCTACGATTGCTTTTTTTGTGGCTTCTTCGTTTTTGTAATAACCCTTCATCACTTGAGGTCCTTTGATATGAATGACACCCATTTTTCCTTTGGGAACAGATTCTCCTTGTTCATTCACAATTTTGACTACTGTTCCATCAGGCCATTTTCCAACTGAACCTTGGACAACATGTCCAACGGACCTAACAGAGATAATGGGGGCACATTCTGTCATTCCATACCCTTCATAGACAGGGATCCCAATGACATTAAAAAATTCGTCTACATGGGAAGGTAAAGCGCCACCACCTGAAATGGTTCCAATCAAATGGCCACCTAAAACATCTCTGATTTTGGAAAACACGAGTCCATCCAGAACTTTAGCGAGTAAAAATAAATTGAGCACATAACCAATGGAGATGGTAGTGTTTTTCATCCTTTCAAATGGAGACTCTTCTTTAGTGAGTAATTTATTTCCTGCTAAATAATCTTGTCCATCTTTGAATTTTTTACAGATATCATATGCAAAATCAAAAAGTTTCTTTTTGTTTTCTGGAGCCTTTTCCAGTTTTTGTTTGATACCTAAGTATAAGTTTTCCCAAAGTCTCGGAGCGGATGCCATAAAACTTGGTTTGATTTTTTGAAAATCGTCACGTAGGTCTCTAATGTTTGTATAGGCGATGGAAGCACCTTCTGCAATGATCGCATAATCAATGGCTCTTTCAAAAATATGCCATACAGGTAAGATGGAAAGTGTTCGGTCAGAGGACCTAAGGCCGACTCGAGGCGGAACCTTTACCACATTGTACACCATATTTTGGTGGGTTAACATCACACCCTTTGGCATTCCTGTTGTACCGGAAGTATAAATGATGGTAAATAAATCATCTGGTTTTACTTGTTTGGATCGTAATTCTAAAGAAGGAAGGTTCTTTCGAAGTGATTCACCTTCCTTCACTAGTGTTGGTAAACTAATCGCAAAAGAATCTTTAGAGACAAAGTTTGGATCTAAGATGATCACCTTTTCCACTTTTGTATTGGATAATATTGGCTTGAGCATGTCGTAGAGTTTTTCATGTTCTACAAAACAATACTTACTTTCGGAATGGCTTAGGATGTATTCGATTTCCTGTGCCGTGGAGTCCGATCCTCTTGGAACATTGACTGCTCCATTTAGAAGAGTGGCAATGTCTGCAATGGCCCATTCGGTTCGGTTATCAGCCATAAGACCAATACGATCTCCAGGTTGTAAGCCCATTTGTAAAAGGGATAAGGCTAAATTTTCTGCTTCGTGAAAGATGTCGGAAAAAGTACGTCCTTTGAAATTTTTTGCATTGTCTTTTGCAAAGAACATCTCCTTGGAACCATAGGTTCTCTTGGCATAATAAAATACATCATTCAGCGTTGTGAAATTTTTCATGAATCAAATCTATCTCCGTAGGGACTAAACTCTCACGGCTTTCGTACTTTATTCAAGTAATATTTTGATCGGTAGGTTTTACCACTAGGAGATTCTAAAAAGTTGAGGAAAAGTGGGTCTCCTTCTACTTTTGGGAAGAGGTCTAAATCCAGATATAGAGCTTGGTCTAACCAAAGTTTTCCTTCACTTTCTCTATTGGTTGCGTAGGATGCTCTTGCTAATTTGTAATACACGATAGGTAAAAATACCTTTTCTCCACCTAAAATTTGAGCTCGTTTTAAATTGGTATAAGCCTCGTCAAAATTACCTAAACTCAATTCACAGGATCCTCTATAATAAAAAAGGAAAAATCTAGGATATGCCATAAGCCTTCTCGAGTTTAGTTTTTCTAAACTCATTAAACATGCTTTAGGTTCCTTTGACATCAAATAAGCATAAGCCAAATTGAGTGAGATTTCGGGACTAATTTCACCGTTTACTTTACGGTAAATTTCGGCCGTTTTTTTATAACTTTCCTTTGCAGAAGAATAATCATTTAAAACATAAAGATAATAATAGGATTTATAAAGTAAAACATCCAAAGAATCAGATTCACAAACTCTATAGGAAAAAAATTCATCCAAAGTTTTTGTGAATGAATGAAATTCCCTTTCATTGTATTCAATGTTTGCGATTTTTCGAAGTAAGGAACAAGTGCGAAGGGTTCCATTGGGAACTTCTTTTTTATATTCAACAAGGGATTTACGATAAAATTTTAATGCTTCTTTGTATTTTTCAGAAGCTTCTAGAGATACAGCTTCTCTTTCTTCTTTTTCACCAACACCTTCACAATAGGATTCTTTATTGTTTTCAAAATAACAGACTCTTTCTTTAAAACCATTTTCATTCGCATCATACTCAATTCTCACAAGTTTACAGTTTTGGTAGTACCACCATTCATCAATGCCTCCAAAATCATTTTTGTCTTTTGTGATTTCTTTGGGACAGCCGTTACTGGCATAATAAGTAAAACTATCCTTTTTACCATTTTTGGTTTCATCTTCTTCAGTCAGATACAGTTGTCCATTTTGGTTAAAATGATCATAACGGTAGGGAAAAAATTCATTTTCATTTAGGAAAAAATGAATTTTTAAAAGGGAACTTCCATTTTTCCACCCTGAGAAACATGTGAAACTTGTTTTGCCACTTAAAAAATTTTGGGAAAGATCTCCATACAAATCAGTTAAGTGGGAACGTATGTCTTCTTTGAGCCTTGGGTAAGGGTAGTTTGAGTGGTATTTTTCAATGTACTTTTGGCAAAACCAAAATACTTCGTGATTAAAGGTCTCTTTGTGAATGAAGGAAGGACTTTGGTTGGCAAAACCAAACTGAAATCGTTTGGGACTATCATCCTCTAATTCAAATTTTTCTTTCGATTTTTGAATGGCATCCCAATAACCCTCTAAAAGTGGATTGGCATTTAGAGGGAATGTAAAAAGGAAAAGAATCGTTAAAAGGATTCGAAAACAGATCAAGATTTACTTTTTAAATACAAATCATACAGTATCGGATTTTCATATGGATTACCCACTTTGCGAATGGAAAATAATTGCAGGAGTGGTGGCCCGTTTTCTAAATAAAATGCACCATGTTCGAGGTTATATCGTATAACGCCTGTATGTTGAGTTAAGTTTCCGCCTTTGGCAACTGTATGTTCAATGATGTCTTCTTCATACAATTCTTTGTCATACTTATCTTTTAAGCCAGTGAAACAATTAATTACATAATTATCTTCGTTTGGAATGGGTTGTCCAAATTTTAGTAATTTTCCATCTAAGGTCAAAGAAAATCCTTTTTGGGTGAATTCTTTTTCTTGTTTGTCCCATACTCGGAATCGAATTGTGAATGCCATAACAGGAACCAATTTAAGTAGGACGAAGTCCTTTCCAAGGAAAATTCAAAAAAAAATCAGTGGTCAATGGATGAATTCTAGAGGATCTTAGCCCCATGAAGGTGATTTCGGTTTCCAATATCAAAGGGGGAAGTGGTAAATCCACAACAGCAGCCCACTTGGCTTGTGCTTTAGCAAGAAGAGGGAAAACGCTCATTGTTGATATGGACATGCAAGGGGATTTAACTGACTTTTCTTTGCCTGATTTAGATTTATCTGCGCTAGATGAATCGAATGTAATGAGTGTCCTACTCGGAATGAAAAAAATTTCCGATTGTATTCGAAAAACAAAACACTTTGATGTTTTACCTTCCACTCTCAGTTTGGCAAAACTCACAAAATACAATCCTGATTCCACAAGTTTATGCCTTCAATTCAAACGTTCTTTAGAAGAAGTACGTAAAAATTACCAATTTGTTGTGATTGATACTCCGGGTTCGGCAAAACATGAACTTACAACTGCGATTTACAATTCGGAACTGATTTTAATTCCAGTCACACCCAGTAAATGGACCATTCGGGCCGTCAATCTATTGTTAGATGAAATAACACAAACGGAAACAGTTTTTAGTCAAAGGAAAAAAATTGCCTTTGTTCCTTCTTGGTTTGGTCCATCCAAAAAACACCGAGAATTGTTGGAAAAATTAAAAGCCATTGAAGAAATTCCAACATTAGGGGAAATTCCAAAATCAGAATCCATTAAGGCAAAAACAGAAAAACAAGAATCCTTAAAGAAGGACACAAATGCTTGGTATGCATTTGATCGTTTGGCAGACGAAACCATTGCCCTTGTTGACCCGGAAAATTCGATTTCCCAAATTCGATTGTAACGAACAAATTTTAATCTTTCTGTTCGAAACTCGTTTGGTGTTTTTTTCGTTCAGCTGCGATTTTTTGGATATGTCCTGCGAAACTTGGATGGTGTTTTAAAATTTCAGTAAATGCATCTCGGCTGAGTGTATATACATCACAATAAGAACCTGCTTTGATTGTAGCAGTACGCAATGAATCGTCAATCAAACTCATCTCACCAAAAAAAGATCCGGAATTTAAGGTAGCGAGTAGTTCTCCCGACTTTTCTTTGATCACTTCTACATGGCCTTTCGATAAAAAATACATATTATGCGGGACATCCCCTTCACGGAAAATTACATCTCCTTTCATATAATAAGCAGGTTTTAATTCGAGAACAACTTCTCGTTTTAATTCTTCTGGTGCATGTTTAAAAAATGGAACCACAGAAATCAGATGGTTGTGTAAAAACATCGATACATCAATTTTGATTCCCGATGGAAGTTGATCCCAGATCTCTTTTTCATCAATCCCGTGTTTGTTTTCCCAAAGATTGATGTAGTAGGATCTGATCCTATTTGCTAAATGAGGAGGTAATTTTTTGTATTTAATGAAGGAGTTAATTGTATTTAATTTTTCTTGGAAAGTGACACGGGAGATATCCAAATTCGATAACAAAGTGGAAATATTACCAATCACATATCCATAAATACCAACTCCTAAAATCATCACACCCATCGTATAAATTGTTTGTCGATTTGTTGTAGGGGTGATATCCCCATAACCAATGGTTGTGAGAGTTGTAACCGACCAATACAAAGAACGGATATAACGTGTTGTTATATCTTTGTCTGGTAAAAACTCAGGACTCAAATGGATCCAACCACATGCGACCCAGTGAGCAAAAAGGGAAGTCCAATACACAAAAAAAATCAATCGAAAGGTCATTGGATTGATCACATCCAATAATTTGAATCGATCTTCCGAGTCCGCACCAAGAGCTAACATTCGTAAGGATTTAAAAAGTTCAAAAACTCTAACAGATCGTAACAATCTTAAAATTTTTAAACTGTCTGTCACTCCGAAGTATTGGAAAAAAAATCCACCGAATAAATCGAAGGGAAAGGCAGATAAAAAATCGATGAGAAACCAGGATTTTAAATATGTTTTGGCTACTATTTTTTTGTTTTGGATGAGGAGCCTGTCCTTTAGGATCGCAGTAAAAAAATTGAGAAGTAAGTCGATTCCAAAAATGACTTGGATCCCTCTTTCGAAATGGGTAACTCCTGCTGACAGTTTATGAGGGAATACGAGTCGGAGAGGCACTTCTATGGCGAAGTATGTGATACAAATAAAGACAAAAAGATCCCAGATTCGTTTGTAGGGAGAATTTGGATGGATCATATTGTATAGTATCGACAAGCTATGTTTTATATTTGCGTTCTTTCAGATAAAAAAAATCCTGAATTGGATAAGAGGTGATTATGTTCGGTGGAGCCGGTGGAAACAAGTTTGATATGCTCAAACAGATGAAAAAAATGCGTTCGCAAGTGAAAACCATGGAAAAGGAACTTGCTGGCCTTAATTTTGTGGGAATTTCTAAAAATAAACTTCTATCCGTCACTTTGGACGGTAAATTCCAAATGAAATCGATCCAAATTGAAGATGAATT
Organism: Leptospira limi; assembly: GCF_026151395.1. Classification (NCBI taxonomy): domain Bacteria; kingdom Pseudomonadati; phylum Spirochaetota; class Leptospiria; order Leptospirales; family Leptospiraceae; genus Leptospira; species Leptospira limi. The sequence continues at coordinate 2,565,801 of NZ_JAMQPV010000001.1, read as the reverse complement.
ATTAGAAAAAAAGGATAAAAATCTTCTCGAACGTTCTATCCAAGAAGCCTACACAAAAGCATTACAAGATGCGCAGGCTGGGGCAGCTAAACAAATGCAAGCGATGGGTGGATTTCCAGGACTTGGAATGTAATCCAAAGATTCGTTTTGGTTCTATCCAGAAAAAGGAGAAGCCTACAAAGGAATTCTTTGTAGGCTTTTTTTATGGGATTTTTTCCCTTTTTCGTGGTTACTAAATGTAATTAACTTGCTGGTACAATTTCCACTTCAACTCGTCGGTTAGAACCATCTTTTGGATCTACATTTTTCAGTGGAGTTGACGAACCTAATCCTTGTACGGTTCCAATTCGTTTCCCTTCTACACCGTTTTCAATGATGGCATTCTTTGCAGTCACTGCACGGTCATTGGATAGTTTTTGGTTGAGTTCTTCTGCACCAGTGCGGTTTGCGTGACCAGTGATATTGACTTTTGTCTCAGGGTAAGCAGCAAGTGCTTCCGCTAATTTATCAATATTTTCTTTTCCTTTTCCTTTGAGGTCAGCTTTACCATCTTCGAATGCGATTCCGCCGTCCATAGATGCAGTCAGAGCCACAGTTTCACCACCACGTTCACTTTTTGTAAGAGTGATCCCTTGTTTTTTCATTTCTTCCGCCATGTTGTCATACATGGTGTTGAGATAAAAACCTGTTCCAAGTCCTGCTAAACAACCAGCACCTAAACCAACAATCTTACCTTTGTTTTGTGGTTTCTTTTTTTCCATTGCCAAAGATTCTTTCACTTGTCTTTGGAAATCGTTCTTTTTGTTTTTTGTGTCTTTTTTTCTTTGGGACTCATCATACACTGCACCTAACGCAAGACCAACTCCACATCCAATGGATGTACTGAGGATGAGACGTTTTGTGTTGTCTGAAAGGCCACAAGAAATTGTGGTAAGTAATGATAGGGATAAGATTCCCGAAATGATTTGTTTCAAAGTGATTGTCCTCGCTCACCTTCTCAATGAAGGTTTCGGACAAAGTTTAAAGAAATCCTCCCTGTTTGCAAGGAGGATTTCCATCTCTTTAAAATCCTTAGTATCTGTCCGTGAGGAGTTTTACCACTGATTCTGGTCTGAGATTTGCTTGGGCAAGCATGGCCACACCCGATTTGGTTAGGATTTGGTTTTTGGAGTATTCTACCATTTCCGTTGCCATATCTGCATCTCTGATTTGTGATTCGGAAGAAACCATGTTCACGTAGTTATTACTCAGTGATTTTAAGGTTAAATCCAATCGGTTGTAATAGGCACCCAAGTCCGACCGTAATCGATTCACTCGAGAAATGGCATCATCCAATACTTGGAGTGAATCGGTAGCTTTGTTTGGAGTTGAAAGTGTCAACTTGTTTCCAGCTTGTTTCAGTTTTAAAGAAGAACTTGTCATCGTATTGATAAACACTTCTATCTTTTCTGATCCGTTTGCACCCACTTGTAGTGTCATTGGGTTTTTGCCAGCACGAGAAAATCGACCATCTAGTGGCCTAACTTTGTTAAACTCCGCAGATGTTCCGATCCTTTCCACTTCTTCAACTAGTTGTGATACTTCCAATTGGACAAGTTTCCTGTCTTCATTCGAATAGATCCCGTTAGCTGATTGAACTGAAAGTTCGCGTAACCTCTGTAAAATAGAGTTTACTTGGTCCAAAGATCCTTCCGTAACTTGTAAAAACGACATACCATCCTGGGTATTTCGTTCTGCTTGGCCTAAAGCTCGGATTTGGGATCTAAGTTTTTCGGATACGGAGAATCCCAAGGAATCATCCCCTGGTCTGTTGATTCGCATACCCGTTGCTAGGTGTTCCATGGACTTGTCCATGTCACGACTTGTGTTTGTGAGTGCCCGTTTTGCAACGAGTGCACTGATGTTGTGATTGATAATCATTGTCACACCCTCCTGTGTGTCCATGACCCGCTTGTTTCCCTACAGGCGGAGAAAAGAAAAAATCAGTTTCCAGAAATCCTTTCCTTCGAGGAGAGAAGGGGTTGCCTGCCCTTGGTTCTCCCGTGAATTTTTCCTTTCCAGATGATTCTATACCAGAAAACTTATGTCTGTAAAGAAAATTTAGGGTGCGAGGTCTTAAGATTTTGAAAATCTACACCAAATTTGGCGACGGCGGGCAAACGTATTTAGCGTCTGGGAAAAAAGTTTCGAAAACTGACAGACGAGTTGATTTGTATGGAACCTGTGATGAATTGAATAGCACCATTGGTCTTGCACTTTCACTTGGTAAAAAAGAAACTTTACAAACTTCCTTTTTAGAACATTTGCAAAACATCCAAAGTTTTCTCTTTGAAATTGGTTCGGAGCTTGCAGGTTATGTACCTAAGGAAGCCAAGGATGGTACTGTCGTTAACGCACAGGATGTGAGTATTTTGGAACAGGAGATTGACCGTTTGATGGAAACCCTTCCCGAAATTAAATTTTTCATTTTGCCAGGGGGAAGTCCTTTTTCCAGCGCTTTACATATGGCTCGAACGATATGCCGCAGATTGGAAAGGGATTTACTTGTTTATATAGAGGCTGGTGGAGAGATTCATAACGATCTTAGAATTTACATCAATCGTTTGTCGGATTATCTATTTGTTGCCGCAAGGTTTGTCAATTTTTCATTGGGGCAAGAGGAAACCATTTGGAAAAGTCGTACAAAAACAAACTAGAAGAACATCCCAAAGGGATCACCAGTTTATTTCTCACAGAAATGTGGGAAAGGCTTAGTTATTATGGGATGCGAGCATTACTTGTTTTGTATCTTGTAAATGCTTTGGGTTTTTCCGATAAAGATGCAGGTGTGATATATGCGTATTATACTAGCTTTGTTTATCTAACTCCTGTTATCGGGGGATATATCACAGATCGTTATTTGAGTTACCGATTTGCCATTTATTTAGGAAGTATTTTGATGTTACTCGGCCATCTTTCTTTGGCCGTATCTGGATTATCTTATTTTTATTTAGGGTTATGTTTACTCGCTTTAGGAAATGGATTTTTTAAACCGAATATCTCAACAATATTTGGAAGGTTATATGTAGAAAAACCCAATTTAAGAGACAGTGGGTTTACCATTTTTTATATGGGGATCAATGTAGGTGGATTACTTGGACCAATCATTTCTGGTAGTATAGGTGAAAAAGTAGATTGGCATTTGGGATTTTTATCAGCTGGTGTTGGAATGGCAATTGGTATCTTGGTTTTTTATTTTGGAAGTAAATCCCTTCCAAAATCCATTTGGGAAAAAACAAAGGGAATCAATCAATCACAAATGAAAGAAAGTTCCACCTCACCAAATGTTTCCGAGAATGAGGTGATGGCAAAAATTGCTTTGATTGGACTTCTTTCTTTTTTTAGTATTTTTTTCTGGATGGCGTTTGAACAAATGGGTTCTTCTCTCAATTTGTTTGCCTTACGCCATACAGATCGGAATGTATTGGGATTTGAAATTCCAGCTTCCATCTTACAATCATTAAACCCCTTGATGATTTTGGTTTTTGGGCCTTTAGTTTCTCTCCTTTGGACATCTCTCTCCAAAACCAATCGAAACCCAAATCCAATTATAAAGTTTGTGATCAGTTTGTTTTTGCTTGGAATTGGATTTTTGGTGATGGTCATGGCAGCAAACCAAGCAGAAACAGGAGTCTCCGTTTCCCTCTTCTTTTTAGTATTTGTCTATTTTTGGAATACGATGAGTGAACTCTGTCTTTCACCAGTAGGACTTTCATTTGTCAGTAAAATGGCTCCAACAAAGTTTGCTTCATTTCTAATGGGAACTTGGTTTTTAAGCACAGCCTTTGGTCATTATGCAGCGGGCATTCTTTCTGGTTACCAAAGAGAATGGGGTAGTATGGTGCATTTTTATGCTCTCTTTGTGATTGTCTCTTGGATTGCTTCTCTTATCCTTCTGGGAATTTACCTTTGGAAAAAAAAATCCATCCTCCCTTTATTGGATTCAGAAAAAACAAAAAAAGAGGACTCCTCTTCACCAATACGTGTTTCCATTGAAACCTAAAATTTGTTAACTTTTGAGATTATCCTTTGGTTTCTAAGACTAAGGTTTCAATTTCTTCAAACTTTTCTTCACCTGCTAATGAGATGACTTGTTCTGCGAGTAACTTTGCTTTCCAAGTGGAGATTTCTGTGACTTTCTCTGCGACTTCTTTCATGAGAGGGAGAGCCGAACTCAAATCACGTATCCCTAAACCAATGAGAACAGCAGTAAACATTGGATCACTACCGATTTCCCCACAAATGCTAATTGGTTTTTTTTGAGAATTGGCAACATCGACAATGTTTTTGAGTAAAAGTAAAAATACAACCTGCCACGGATTGTATAAGTCTCCCACCAAATGATTGTTACGTTCCACTGCAAGTAAATATTGTAATAAATCGTTAGTACCAATGCTATAAAAATCTACATGGTTCCCTAAAAAGGGTAAGTTTAAGGCACATGCAGGTGTTTCGACCATTATGCCCAGTGGAATTTTTTTGGTGATCACAAGTCCTAAGTTTTTTAATTCTTCCAGACATTCACCAATCAATACTTTTGTTTGTAAAATTTCGGAACGAGTTGTGATCATTGGTAACATGATCCTCATCGTTCCAAATTCACTCGCACGAAGTAGGGCACGAAGTTGTTCTTTAAAAAAATGAGGGTGCCTTAAGAGGTAACGAATGCCTCTGTTTCCTAGAAATGGATTTTCTTCTTCATATCCATTTTCCATTTTATCGGCTCCGATATCCCAAACACGAAAGGTCACTGGGCGGCCTACCATCTTCAGTAAAATTCGTTTGTATACGGCAAACTGTTCTTCTTCTGTGGGTTTGAATTCGATATAACGGATGAATAAAATTTCTGTCCGAACAAGACCGATCCCGTCGGCACCTTGGAGAAACGCAGTATCTACTTCTTCTTCTGAATCGATATTCGCACGTAAGGTGAATTTTTTCCCATCTTTTGTTTTGAGTTCTTTTGGACCGTCACTAATCTCTCGAATGGGAATCGTTTTTTTAATTTCACTTTTGATCCCTGCAAGTTTGATTTCATCGATGGCTGGAGAACGATTGAGGATTCCTCTTGTGGCATCGAGTAAAATATAATCATCATCTTCTACGTGTGAGGTGATATTCTTAAGACCGACAATAGTAGGTATCCCATAATTTCTGGCAATGATGGCGGTATGTCCCGTTTTCCCACCAAAGTCAGTGGCAATCCCACGTAACCTGGACTTACCCAATTGGATCATTTCGGAAGGAGTGATTTCTTTTGCGATGAGAATAACATCATCAGGAATTTTCGTTGGTTCGGCTCCTTTTTCAGGGTACAAATTGGATTCAATTCGTTTGCCGATGTCGAGAATGTGGTCGGCCCGTTCCCTAAAAAATTCGTCAGGAATGGATTGGAATTCATCATACAAGGAACTCACTGCCGTTTCCAGTGCAAGTCCCGCCGATTCATTGTTTTGTGCAATTCGCTCAAACACACGAGCCCGAAAGAGTGGGTCGTTTAAAAAGACAATTTGCGATTCTAAAATTTCTGAAAGTTCGACATTCTGTTTGGATTTTTGGACAAGGTCGGCAAGGTCATCTTCTGTTTTTTGGAGGCCTTTTTTTAAGAGTTCAATTTCCTCTTTGATTTCCTCAGGGCTTAAGTCTGTACGATCTTCCCGTTTCCGTTTGGATTGTTTCCAACGAAATACCTTTCCATACACTGTCCCTGGGTAGGCAGAAATGCCTTTAAATGTAGTTTTTTCTTCCATCCGAACCTATGCCAAAAATACTTTTGGTTTAAGCTAGTTTGGAAAGTAAAAAAAGATCCGAACTACCGTGCGGCTTCTTTTTTAGAGAAAAGTGGAATCCGTTTGCTTTTGTACTGCGTGAGTTCGTTTCCCGTTACTTGGCTCATGATGCATTTCGCAAGGGAGATGTCGAGAGCGTGCCCTGCTTTGGATGCAATGAGGTGGCCTCTGAAGGGACGACCCATCACAGCTAAATCTCCCACTAGGTCTAGGATTTTATGGCGAACACATTCATTGTCATAACGCAAATGGTCGTTCAGGTAACCATCATCGGTGAGAACCACTGCATTGTCGAGGGATCCGCCCATAGCAAGTCCTCTCGCTTGGAGGGCTTCCACATCTTTCAAAAACCCGAAGGTTCTCGCAGGAAGGATATCCGTTCCTAAAATGGATTCGTCAAGAGTGGTGGTGTAGGACTGTCCTCTGAGGAGTGGGTGGTTAAAATCGATACTATAAGTGACTTTTAATTCATCGGAAGGGAGCATGACGAGGTATTTGTCCCCGTCAACGACCCAAATGGGGTTTGTGATGGTAATGGGTTCCACGGTTTCGTCTAGGACACGAATCCCTGCGGAACGAATGCCTTCCCAAAATGGTAGGGAGGATCCATCCATAATCGGAACTTCTACGGAATCAATTTCAAAGATACAATCAGTAATGCCTAACGTGTGGACTGCTGCAAGTAAGTGTTCGATGGTTTGGACCCGATTGGAACTACCATCCCCGATGGTCGTTGCGTTACTTGTGTCTACCACATGGTCCAGGGAAACTGGGATTCTGACTTTTTGGGTGCCTCTATAGAGATAAAAGATAAGTCCGGTATTTGCCTCAGCAGGATGCAGGCGAAGAGTCACCACTTTACCAGAATGGACGCCAATTCCTTTGAGTGTTATCGAATTTTGGATCGTTTTTCTGTGGATTGCCGTTTGCATAATCAGTTCCTACATACAAAATTGTAGGAATCTGACCTCGGACAATACCAAAACCTAAACCCGAATCCAAAAAAATGTCTCTTTTTTACAACAGTGTGGTGGAATTGTGACGGACAGAAAAACCAGGATTTTACCCTAATTTTTGCTACAAAGTAGGCCGTATTCTCCGTGTTAGTCCTTAAAAAGCGCTGAGGGCAGAACGTATGAAACTGGTGACAGGAGCTTGTTCCCTAGTATCTTCCAAACCTTCTCTCAGTTCTTTGAGAACCACTTGGGCATCTCCCAAGGTCGTGTTCACAGATTTGTGGACATCACTTTCATTGATGAGTTTTCCCAGGGTTCCCTGGCCTTCGTTGATTTTCCCTGTGATATTTGCGATATTTTGCACAGTTTTACGGATATCAGACCTGTTTTCTGCAATGAGCTCTGAGAGTGACACAAGTGGGTCTTGGGTGACCTTCCCTTGGATCGGAAGGAGTTTCCCCGATTTAGGAGAAATTTCAATTTTAGTGAGCGGTTCTTCCGTCATCATGTATTCTTTGGTTTTGGGATCCACAGGGAATTTGGACCCTGGGTCTAGGGCAACCACACGGCCTGAGAGCAAACTTTCGTTTTTGATCGTGATTTCGTAATTGGAAAAAAGTTGCACCTTGCCTTTCAGGAGTAACGTGAGTTCTACTTTTGTTCCAATCCCAGTTTCCCCATCTGGCAATAAATTTCCCATTTCATCAATTTGAACCAAACGGATTTTGGAAACATACCCAAAAGGAACTCCATGGATGGTGACCTTGTTTCCAATTTTAATCCCTTCTGCATCAGGGAAATAAACAGGGAGTTGGTAACCCGACTTTTGGAACGGTCCACCTTCTGTGACAATCGTAAAATAACCAACGGCTACGAGTGAAAAAATGAATAAAAGACCAACAATGAGAGCGCGACCTATGGTAGGCATTCCCTAAATTTCTCCTAGTTGTGTGAACAAAGTCAATTGGATTTTCCTTTTTTTAATTCTGAGTGATCGAGTATCATCGGACCTACGGTGTTTCCATGAATGAATTGTTGGATCACTGGATCTTTTGACGCTTGGATCTCTTCAGGTGTTCCACAAAATTGGACTTTTCCTTCATATAAAAAACTAATCCGATCTGCAATTCGATACGCTGAATTCATATCATGGGTCACCACAATGGATGTGAGGCCTAATTCTTTTTGTAAACGAATGACAAGGTCGTTGATAACATTGGACATCACTGGGTCAAGGCCAGAGGTTGGTTCGTCATACATGACGATTTTTGGTTGGGATGTGAGAGCACGTGCAAGTCCCACTCGTTTTTTCATCCCACCGGAAATATTACTGGGTAGGGTATCCTTTGCCGGAACCAAGTCCAACCATTGTAATTTTTCCATCACAATCCGATCGAGTTCAACTCCATCTGCAATTTTATGTTCTCGTAAGGGAAGTGCCACGTTTTCATACACTGTGAGCCAATTGATAAGAGCCCCCGATTGGAAAAGAACACCTAACTTAGAACGTAACTCTTCTCGTTTTTTTTCATTGGCATGGACAATGGATTCTCCATAAATAAAACAATCTCCTTCATCGGGGTCAAGTAAACCTGTGATGTGTTTGAGACTCACAGATTTTCCCGTTCCAGAAGGTCCAAGGATGACCATCGTTTCACCTTGTTTTACTTGTAAATTCATCCCTCGGAGGATTTTACGTTTACCGAAGGCTTTGTGAACATTTTTCATTTCAATGGCAAATGGTTCCATACTGTCCTTTACTTATAGAAGAGGGCTGTGAGCACATAGCCCGAAAAAATGACCATGAGAAAGGAAGTGACCACGGCTTTCCTCGTTGTTTGGCCGACCCCAATGGCTCCCCCTTCTGTGCGAAGTCCTTGGCTACAGGATATGGTCGCAATGGAAATACCAAACACATAACCTTTCAAAAGACCTACATATAAATCTTTTAATCCAGGTACCGATGAGATTCGGTAATAAACATCTTGGAAATAACTAATGATATCAATTCCTAACTGAAAATGTCCTACTATACCACCACCTAATATACCTAATGCGGATGAGTAAACACAGAGAACCGGAACCATAATGGAAAAACCAACAATCCTTGGCATTACCAAGTATCGGACAGGGTTAATGGACATAACTTCTAAAGCATCAATTTCTTCAGAAACTTTCATCGTTCCGATTTCGGCAGCCATAGCTGATCCAACGGATGCTGCAAGGATGAGGGAAGTCATAAATGGAGACATCTCTCTTGTCAATGTGATGGTTAGGAGTAGTCCAATTTGTCCTTCGGCTCCGAAATCGCGGAGTCCAAGTCCTGTGTTAATCCCAAGGATCATACCTGTAAATACTGATACAATGGACACAACAAATAAGGATCCAACTCCAGCGATAAACATTTGTTCTAAGATTTCGCGGCGTTTGAAATACAAATGGTGGGATTGTCCAATAGCACGAAATAACAACAATACTGTATATCCAATTGCATACAAAAGGGGTTCTATGGTTTTACGATACATTTGGATCATATTTTCCACCAAAGGAGTTTGTAATGATTTATTTCTTCCCTTGTATCAATTCCAAAGAGACCGTAGGCAAACTCATAGGAAAATCCTGAATTTGTTTTTGAGTATTCCATTAGGATAGGGATATGGATATGAGTTTCATCATGAGTCCAACGATGAGTGTACAATCTAGTTATCAAGTGCAATCGTTTTTCTCCATTAGATGACCTCTTATATTCAATGATAGAAAAAATGGGTTCCCAAACATCTTCCATCACTTCAAAACGAACCGGAATGATTGCGAGTGTATTCCATCCAAAATTCCCTTCTGGATCTTTGTGGTACCGAAAGAAGGGCCAAAGTTTCCAATAATAATCTTCCCTTCCTGTTTGGACGTATTCATTTTTCATATGGGAATAAAATGGTAAGATAAAATGAGAAGTTGATTTGAGATGAGAGGTATTCTGAGACAATCGGATATAAAATGGGGTGATAAACTCAGCTTCTTTGTTTGCAAAATAAGAATAACCATAAAAAGGAAAAAACACTAGTTTCTCTGTATCTTTTTTGACTGAAGTTGTGTATTGGAAAAAAATAAAGAGTGCTGTATAATTGGTTTGTCCCGTTTTTTTATCATATCCATAGGAAAAAAGTGAGTTAAGCAAAGGAAACCAAAGAAAGGCATGGCTTTTCATATTCCCGTCTACGGAACTTTTATGGTTGTAGAATGGAAAAAAAATCTGATACGAAGTTGGTTCCTTTTTATCTAACCTCTCTTCGCCCCATTGGAAAAAAGGCCATAAGACCGAATAACGTTTGTATTTACCTTCATGTGATTTTTTCGAATACAAAGGAAAAATCCGAAAGTCATCTCTTGTTTCCGAACCACCCCACATGACAAGTGGCCATCCAATGGATCGAGCCTTATATGTTTTGTATCTCCATTCTGAATATAAGGGAAATAAAACATAATTTAATTCTTGGTAAGAGAGTTTGTTTCTGATCTTTCCATAAAGAGGGAATATACTGTAATAATTTTCTCTTTGTGATTCACCTTTCCCCCATAAAAATAGGGGAGTGAATAAAATGTCTTCATCTTCATCACCTTCCTCATGTTTGAAACCAGTCCCACTGAAGAAAAATAAGGAAGACCAAGTGTACCAATAATTGGTTTCTTCTTTGTAATAAATCGGGGAGAGGTAACTATGAAATCGAAAGGCGTAAGTTTTGTCAGAAAAAGACATATAAAAAGGACGAATGGCAAAGAAGTTCTGTCTTCCTCTGGTTTCGTTTTCGTATAAAAACCAAAATTGAGAATAATCCGATTTGATATCTTCTGTAAAGGAATTTGGTATTTTTGCAAATAAAGAAGAAGTGAGAAAGAAAAGAGAAAAAACAAATCCGAATTGAATTTTAAAGCGGGAATCCACGTAATTTCAATATCATTCACTTTCATGTAAAGGAATCAAGTGATTTCATGCCAAAATTAAAAATCGCATTACTTTTCGGAGGGGTCTCTGGAGAACATATCATTTCCATCCGTTCCTCTGCTTTTATATTCGCTACACTTGATAGGGAAAAATACGACGTATGCCCCATCTACATTGATATGAGCGGAAATTTTTGGATCCCAACGGTATCAGAACCAAATTACCCTGACCCAACTGGAAAATCCGAAGTTGAATTTTCTCGAGAATTTAACAAGTCCAATCAAATTGAATCTTCAAGTGATCCGAGTCAATTGGGGAAACATGGATTTACTTCCGCCTTCCTCGGATTACACGGAGGAGCAGGGGAAGATGGTAGGATCCAAGGATTTTTGGATACAATGGGCATTCCTCATACTGGGTCTGGTGTCCTTGCATCTGCCTTGGCGATGGATAAATTTAGAGCTAATTTACTCTTCCAATCCATAGGTATCCCTGTGGCACCATTTTTGGAATTGGACCGAGTTCAATCTGATGCGAGAAAAGTTCTATTAAATTTACCATTTCCTTATCCAGTGTTCATTAAACCTACGTTAGGTGGGTCAAGTGTGAATACAGGAATGGCGAAAACACCTGAAGAAGCAATTACTCTCGTGGATAAAATATTTGTATCGGAAGACCGTGTCCTCGTTCAAAAATTGGTTTCAGGAACAGAAGTATCAATTGGTGTTTTAGAAAAACCAGAAGGGAAAAAACGAAATGCATTTTCTCTTGTTCCAACAGAAATTAGACCTAAGTCAGAATTTTTTGATTTTGAAGCAAAATACACCAAAGGTGCAAGTGAAGAAATCACACCTGCACCCGTAGGTGATGAGATTACGAAAACACTACAAGAATACAGTTTAAAGTGCCATGGTATCTTAGGATGTAAGGGTTATTCCAGAACTGATTTTATCATCTCGGACGGTATTCCCTATGTGTTGGAAACAAATACCTTACCTGGAATGACTGGCACTAGCCTTATCCCACAACAAGCAAAAGCATTGGGAATCGATATGAAACAAGTGTTTACGTGGTTACTTGAGATTTCCCTTTTTTAGGGAAACAATAGATACCGAAAAGAATGGCGATGAGACTTGCTATTGTACCATAAAAATGGCTTGTCATATCGTCACCATATACTTCTAAAATAAGCCAAGTAACGATACCAACAAACAAAGAAAAAAGAGCAGAACGTTCATCTGCTCTTTTGCTCATTAGACCAAATACCATGGGAATGAATAGGGTAACAAGGGAGATACCCCCCGAATCTTCGACGAGTGCATAAATTGAAGGTTTTCCCACTGCGAGTAAAAAAGAAATCCCTGCAATGATAAGTACCGATACCCTTGAGAGTAAAAGTAGCTTTTTATCATTCATGTTGCTGAATGCATATTTTAGAATATTCTCAGATAATATAGAAGAAGGAGCAAGGATGGCTCCCGATGCAGTTGATAAAATGGCAGAAATGAGTGCTGAAAAAAATAAAACTTGAATCCATGGACTGGAAAATTTAGAAATCATAGTTGGGATTAGAAGTTGTCCTGTTTCTGAATTTAAATCAAAATCTGGGATAAGGCTTTTTGCATGGAGTCCTAAAAAAAGAGGGATCAGGGCAAATAACAAATACAATACGGAAGATAAATAAGATGCCCGAACAGCTACCTTTTCTGATTTCGCAGACATCACTCTTTGGAAAATATCTTGTTGGGGTAAAGATCCAAATCCAACAACCATCCAAGCCGATAGGTACAAAGTCCAAGCATGGTAATTGGATTCAGGAAAAAATCGAAAAAAACCATCAGGTTTTTCTGAGATGGATGACCAAATAGGTTTTATTCCATTCAATTCGATGATCACGACTACGAGTCCAATGATGATCGAAATGGATTGGAAAAAATCGGTTAAGGAAACAGACCACATCCCACCTAAGTAAGTATAAAAAACAACGAGACATGCTCCAATGACAATGGCTGTAAACTGGTTGATCCCAAATAAAATTTGCACCATAATTCCGAGTGCAACAAATTGTGCAGCAACCCACCCAAAATAGGAAAAGATCAGACAAATGCCTGCAATGAACTCCATTTTTTTACCATAACGGTTTTTATAAAAATCACCAAAGGTAAGGATTTGCATTCGGTATAGGTATTTAGCAAATACCAAACCAAGTAAAAACAAACAAAGAGCACCACCAAACGGATCTTGGATGACAGATAAAAATCCACCTTTCGCAAATTCGACAGAGGAACCGAGGATGGTTTCACTACCAAACCAAGTGGCAAATAAAGCGGCTGTTGAAATGGGTAAGGGTAAACTTCTACCTGCAAGGATAAAGTCTTTTGAATTTTTTACTTTTTTTGCTGCATACACGCCAATCCCAATTGTGACAAGGAGGTAAGCTAAAATAAAAATGGCTTGGAAATTCATTCTTTAAAATAAATCTTCTTCCGCTTTATTAGAAGTTGTTTCTTCCTTCTTTTTTTTTACCGTTGATTTCACAACTTCACCACTTGGAGCTTTGGTTAAAAATTCAATTTTGGCTTCTGCATCTACCAAACGTTCGGAACAGATTTTTTTCAGTTCCATTCCTCGTTCGTAAGCCTTAATCGAATCTTCTAAAGACAAAGTTCCACGTTCTAATTTTTCCGCAATGTCTTCCAATTCACGGATTGCCTCTTCAAAACTGATTGATTTTTTTTCTACCATCGTTTGGTCCTATTTGATTTCTTTTACTTCAACTTGGAGTTTTCCATCGAATAAAAAAACTTCCAAAGGTTCTTTTTCTTTAATTTGTGTAATAGAAGAGATCACTTGTTTGTTTGTATTGCGGAGGACTGAATATCCTCTTTTGAGTGTTCCTAATGGAGAAAAGTGGTCTAATCTTTGTTCTGCAAGTTTGTATTTTGTTTGGACTCTTTCCAAATACGATTTCCAAGTTTGTTGGAAAGAATCAAATTTTTGAAATTCACTCTGCTTTTTGACAAGGTAGTTTTTTCCTAGAAGAGAAATTTTGGTTAATAATTCATCCAAATGGTTTTGCCTAGGCTCTAATACTGCTTTTGGATTTTGAAAAACCACTCTACTTGTTACACCTAACCACTTTTCCTTTCCAATTCGTATCACACCTGTTAGAGCAGAGCGCAAACGGTCTTCCATTTCATCCAAACGGATGAGAGTATCCGATACATTAGGGATCGCTAATTTTGCTGCGGCAGTAGGTGTGGGTGTTGTCGCATCCGCTGCTAAATCAGTAAGGACACGATCAATTTCATGTCCTACGGCAGAGATGATGGGAATCCTCGAGTGATAATATGCCATCACTACTGCTTCTTGGTTGAATGCCATTAAATCCTCAAAAGATCCACCACCACGTCCTGCGATGATCACATCTACTTCCCATTTTGGATCATTAATCTCTTTAATGGCTTCAATGATTGAATTTTCGGCACCGTCTCCTTGGACAAGGCATGGTGATACTAAAATTTGAATCGAAGGATTGAGGTCAGTGGCAATGCGAATGATATCTTCGACAGCAGCACCCTTAGGTGAAGTAACAATGCCTAATCGTTTTGGAAATTTAGGTAACGGCCGTTTGTGGGAAACATCAAAGATCCCTTTTTCTGCTAATGATTTTTTTAATTTTTCAATTTTTAGAAGGATATCACCTTCCCCAAGTTCCTCAATTTTTTGGACAGTGATGCTATAATAACCACCTGGTTCATAAACAGAAACAGAACCATACACAAGGATTTCCATTCCATTTCGTAGTGGAGTTCCTTTATAGTTTTTGGCTTGGAAGGAAAAAAAAGCACATTTGATTACACTTGTTGTATCTTTTAAGGAAAAATACATGTGACCAGAACTATTGGTCTGGCTGAAATTCGAAATTTCTCCGCGAATCCAGAAGTTTTTAAATTCGGGAGAGTCTTGTAATTTCGCCTTGATACGGCGATTGACTTCACTGACAGAAAAGGAAGAATCAGCTGTTTCCATTTACGTTGTTTGGAATCGAGTTTCTCGAAAAATTTTCCAAAAATCCCACAGAATAATTACGAGTGTTAATGCCATAGGTCCAATGATAATTCCCGCAACGCCAAACTCTTGTAATCCGCCAATGAGGGAGAGGAAAATTAAAAATGGATGAGTTTTGAGCTTTTTATCAAGGAGTTTTGGTTTTACAAAATTTTCTAAAATGAGATAACTTGCCCCACCTGCAATCATGAAGAGAATACTCCCTGTCCAATTCTCTTGGACAAGTCCAATATAAAGTCCAATGGGAAACCAAACAACCGATGTTCCGACAACAGGTATGAGTGAAAAAATAGTGGCGATACTTGAAAGTAAAAACTTATTCGATACAGATGTAAAAAGTAAAAGAACGTAAATCAATGCACCTTGTAAAAGTGAGATGAATAAATTTCCCATCATTACTGTACGAATCGCTTCTTCGATCCTGCGTCCCAACCTTTCTTCTATTTCTGTGGGGAAAGGTAAAAGTAAAAACAATCCACGTTCCATTCTACTCCCTTCTTTGTAGAGAAAGAAGAGTAAGATGAATGTAAAAAATCCATTGAATATGATTGCTCCTGGAACTTCAAATGACCCCAGTAAAAAACCAGAAGAATTTTTTAATAAACTATAAATAGAATCTAAGTTGAGAATGTCCATGTGTTGACCCACATATTCGCGGTAAAGAATCGGTAATTTGATCCAAAAAAATTCATTTTCTGTAAAAAAGTCAGTCAGGATTGGACTATTGAGTAATAGAGATACAATCGATTCTTCTGTAAGTTGGTTTCTCACATAACTGACTAAATTCAAAGATTCACGGATGAGTGTTGATACAATTAAATAAGAAGGGATGAACACACAAGCAAGCATAAGAATGACCATGATATAGGGAGAAAGGCCATGAAATTTGTCACCCAACACATTCTTTAATCGTTTGTGTAGTTTGCGTGTGGTTAAATAAAACAATAAGGCTAAAAAACTGGACCATAAAAATGGTTTGAATACAAAAAACAAAGTAAAACAAGTAGCAAGAAAAAATCCTGCTAACAGAATGTAGACGATGGTTTCGTTTTTATTTTTAATCCAATTCATTGTTAATAAGTAGAGTGTTTTTTAAAGTAAAATCGAATTTGGTTGTTAGTTTCATTTTTAGTTAGATAAATCGATAATGATTTTTTGATAAACCCTTCCAAAAGGTAGGAAACTTCGGTTTCATTCACATTTTTTTCAATGAGTTTCCAATCTCCTTGGTTCACTCGGTAATCAATGCGTTTTTGGATTTCTTCCCATGACTCGGGAGTTTCCAAAAGTAAAAATGCTTCCTTTGTATGGATGTGGCTTGTTTTGAATTCACTTGATTGAAGGAAGGTTGATCTTTCAGGAAAAAAAGACTGTGGGAAAGCGGGTGGCGAGTTTGTAGGGAATTTTGTCACGATGATCTGGTCAAACCGGTAGGTTTCCGTTTGTTTGTTCGGAGTACATTGGCAAAACAAAAGGAGTGAGAGGAGAAAAATTCGAAGCATTAGGGAAAGCAAATGTCCTAGTATTGATTCCTTCCATTCATTTTTTAAAATCTTTGTTGCCTATCCCAAGAAAGGTTTATCCTTCTTCTTGTGTTAGATTCTATCCCATTCGAAGCCATAATGAAAGAAATTCTCGAATTACCACCGCTTTTCCTTTGGGGTTTTTTCTGTTTTTCGAATTTTTTGGAAAATATTTTCCCACCTTGGCCGGGTGATACAATCACCGTTTTTTCAGGTTTTATATCCTCTGCACCCAACTCTCCCGTTTCCTTTGGATCTGTTGTCATCGCTACCTTTTTAGGGAATCTGTTTGGGGGCCTCGTCATGTATTATTTTGGGGAATCGTTTTTGAAATTTCTGAAACGAACAAGGATCCCTGTTTTATCCAATCTATACCATGAGGAAAGTTTACATAAGACTTTAGTATGGTTTCGGAAATACGAAAATGTAGTGGTTTTACTTTCAAGGTTCTCGGCAGGGATTCGATTTTTTGTTTCTATCGTTGCTGGAATGTCCAAAATGAACATCATTAAATTTGTAATCCTCTATTCCATTGCCGTTTCGTTATGGTGTGGGTTACTTTTATTCGGTGGTAGTTTCCTTGGTTCGAATTGGAACCAAATCATTGTTATACTATCATACTACAATCGTACCATTATTGGCATCCTTTTGGTTGTTTTTTTATACTTCCTTTACCAAATGTTTGGGAAATCAAATACGAAGTTGACATGATTTAGATTTATGTTAGGGTTTTCATCCATGGATTCTTGGGGAAACATAGCGTTTGATTTTTATACTTTCGGCTCTCTCGTCGGAGTGATTTTTACTTTTTACAATGCACAATTATTTCTAACGGTGAAAGAGAAATCGGAAGCCACTTACAACTTAGGAATGGCGACAATGTGGTTGGGTTTATTTCACTTTGGGTACTTGATCAACTTTTCTTTTATGGGCCCGTCCTCAGCGTATATGCGATGGTTTGTCATCATTGGTGCTATGGCAGGATCTGTTTATCTAACTGGATTTTTCTTAAGTTACCCTGAAATTTATTTTCCACGACTTAAAAAATCTATTTTTTGGATCTTAAGTAGTGTGGTCGTACTTGTGACTGCATTTTTTGTCTACATCAGCTTGTCAGCTGGGAGATTGTTTTTCTTCAGTGGCCATTATTGGGATTTCCCAGTTCCAATTTTTTATAAAGCATATGCTGTTATCGTTTTAGTCTTTTTTGTTTCTTTTACCATTGTCGCTATCCTTCAATTATTCAAGATGCCAAAAGAGTCAAAGTTCACTTTGATTAGCGTTCTGATTTCATTTGTTCTCATAACAATGATCCCTGGTTTTTTAAATGTATTGTCAAGGGATGGAGCGATTGGAAGAGGTTTATACCAAACGATTACAGACCTTATTTTGGTAGTTGGTTTATTTGTCGCCAATGTTGTTTATATCAATAATACAAAAGACAAGACAACGATTTTATCAAGAATCATCGGTATCTCGTTAGCTTCTTTTTTGTTAATTTTACAACTGGTTGCTTATTCTGTGATCCAACAAACAGAATCTAATTATGATTTGGTGCATACTGCGAGAGCTAAAAATTACATTGCAGGATTGGAAACAGACCAAGTTCCTAGTTTCCATTATTCTTATGATCTCCAAAACAGATCCTTTGTCACACATAAAGGATTAGAAGAAACAAAATTGGAACCAAACGAATACGAAGCTGAGTTTTACAATGTTTGGGCCTTGGAGATGATCCTATCGTTTGAGAAAAATGAAAATTGGAAATCAAAAGTAAATGAACTCTTACTACAATTACCAGAGACAAGTAACGGGTATTCGAACGAAATCAATCGATTGTTAAAAGAAGATCGAATCACTTCTCCGAAATTGTTAATTTCAGAAATTGAATCGGAAAAACGGAAAATTTTATACACCCGAAATAAACTGAGAGAAATTCCTGTTTCCAATTTTACAGAAAAAGCATCTGGACTTGTGAAAAACGAAGAAGGGGCACTCTCTGGATTTTATGCTGAGGCAAGGAAAATTCTCTCTTCCAATCGATCAGAAGAACTAAAATTCAAAACCTTAGACCAAATGTTTTCTCCCATGCCAAACCATGGTGAAAGAAACTATCGCGGACAAGTGAAGTTTGATTCTAAGAACCCCAATTTTTCTTTTTATGTAAGTTACCTGATTGTAGATAAAAAAAATGAAATCGTTCATGAAGTTGGTTATCCTTATACTGATTACAGAAGTTTCCAACATGAAGTGACTTTACCTTGGATCATTGGTTTATTGGCCCTTGCGGTACTTGTGATTTTGGGATATCGATTGTTCTTTCTCATTGCTCTCATTCGACCAGTGGAACAAATCATTGAAGGGTTAACGGAAGTTAACTCTGGTAATTTGGAATACCGCTTAACTGTTCATGTTGAGGACGATATTGGTTTTATGGCGAGATCATTTAACCGGATGGTGCGTTCGATCCAAGCTGCTCGTAAAAAATTGCAACAGTATGCTGAACAATTGGAAGAAAAAGTTCAAGAACGTACTAAAGAATTGGAAAATACGTTAAAGGAAGTTCAGTCCTTAAAACACCAACAGGATGGAGACTATTTTTTAACATCACTATTATTGCAGCCATTTCATACCAACCATGCAAAACACCAAAATGTACGTGTGGATTTTTTATTAGAACAAAAGAAAAAATTCACATTCAAGCAGTATGAAAAGGAGATTGGTGGTGACCTCAATATCGCCAATCAAATTGTACTCAACAATCGTTCTTACACTGTATTTTTAAATGCAGATGCAATGGGGAAATCAATGCAAGGTGCGGGAGGTGCCCTTGTACTTGGATCTGTATTTGAATCCATTATCACAAGAACCCAACTTTTAAGTGAAGCGAGAAATACATATCCAGAAAGATGGATCAAAAATACATTTTTGGAACTTCACAAAATTTTTGAAGGTTTTGATGGTTCTATGCTTGTATCACTTGTGTTAGGTGTGGTAGACAATGAGACAGGATTACTTTATTTTATCAATGCTGAACACCCGTGGATTGTATTGTATCGAGACGGAATTGCCAGTTTTATTGAAAACGAATTGATGTTTCGAAAATTGGGAACATCCGGTGTCCAAGGGAATTTATACATCAAAACATTTCAGTTGGAAGCAGGTGATATCCTCATCGCTGGTTCTGATGGACGTGATGATTTATTAATTTCCCATACTGAGGATGGAAAACGTGTCATCAATGAAGATGAAAAACTATTTCTTAAAATGGTAGAAGCTGGGAAAGGGGAACTTGATTTAATTTATGATGAAATGGCGAAATTTGGAGCGTTGACTGACGACTTATCAATGTTACGTGTTTCCTTCATTGAAGAAAAAGAACGTTATAAAATTGAAAAAGATAAGTTAAGGGAAATCCAATCTTTGTTAGCGAAAGCCAAAGAAGCAAGTGACTCTTCTGATCTGCAGGAAGCTGTTACGTATTTAGAAAAAGCACATTCCTTAGAGGAAAACATTCCAGAAATCAAAAAGAAGTTCATCCAATTGTATTTAAAACTGAAGGACTATGGGAATGCTAAAAAAATGGCCAAAGACTATAGTTTACTTCGACCTATGGATACTGAGATTATGTACATCACTGCATTTTGTGCAAGGAAAGTTGCTGATATCAAAACTGCCATTGATTTTGGGGAAAGAGTTCGACTCCGTGACCCCAATCATGTCAAAAACTTAATTAATTTAGGACAAACCTACTTAGCGGATAAAAATTATGGGAGAGCTGAAAATATCCTTAGTTCCGCTCTCGAACTTGACCCAGAAAATCCAAGTTTGGTTCGGCTCATTGACCACATTCGGAAAAAACAATTAAAACAAGAGGAAACACATTAGAGTCTAATCATTTGAGTGGATGAAGCAATTAAGATAGAGATTTCCCATAGTTTTTTTGAGTTCAAAAAGGAAGAGTGGAATGAATTGGTTCCTTCCGATTCCCTCTTCCAAGAATTTGAATTTTTGTCTGGATTGGAAGAAACAGGGTGCATTGGGAAATCAGATTGGAAACCCGTCATTGTTTCTGCCAGGTCAGATGGAAAACTCCTCGGGCTTATACCCAGTTATTTGCGCAAAGACTCCTATGGGGAATATATCTTTGATTTCCAATGGGCCAATGCATTCCACAGGGCAGGCATTCCTTATTACCCGAAACTCACAGTCGCTGTTCCCTTTACTCCGGTGACAGGTTCTAGGATTTTGTTCCACCCAGAACTGACTGAGGAAGCTAAAAATTTGTTAGGGCAGAGTCTCTTATTGGCAGTAAAGGAATTTGGAATACAAGAAGGCGTTTCTTCGATTCACATTTTATTTTGTAAGGAAAACGAACAAACAGTTTCTCAGAACACTGGGTTTCACCCTCGTTTGTCTCACCAATACCATTGGTTCAATCGTGGTTTTTCAAATTTTGAAGAATTTCTTTCAACTTTGGTCAAAGAAAGGCGTAAGACCATTCGCAGTGAACGAAGAAAAATCTCGGAAACAGGGCTACAAATCCAAACACTCACGGGTGAACTCATTCGGGAAGAACATGCAAATCTCTTTTATGAGTTTTACCAGGATACCCACAGTAAAAAATGGGGACAGGCTTACTTAAACCGAAAGTTCTTTCTAAAGATGGTGGAAACCTTTCGCCATAGGTTACTCCTCGTTCTTGCTTCCAAACCCAATGGAGATCCCGTTGGTGGGACCTGGAATTTATACCGTGATGGATTTTTGTATGGAAGGTATTGGGGTGCCTTGGAACACATACCTAATTTACATTTTGAATGTTGTTATTACCGATTGATTGATTATGCGATTGAACATAAATTGGAAAGAGTAGAAGCAGGGGCTCAAGGGGAACATAAATTCCTAAGAGGGTATGAAACGGTTCCCATGTTCAGTTCCCATTTCATTTACAATGAAGAAGGTAGAAGTGCCATAGAATCCTATTTAGAAAAAGAGATCAAAATGGAAAGGGAGAATATTGAAGCATATAATGCACATTCACCTATCAAAGCTCTGAGGGAGGGGTAATGTCTGAAACCAGCAGAAAGTCATATACCGATTTTAACGTTGAATTATTAGAAAAAGAAAAACAGAAAAAACAATTAAAAAAACCAAACCGGTTTAAAGTGATTTTAATCAATGATGATTATACACCTCAAGAATTTGTAGTTTATGTATTAGCAGTTGTTTTTCGGAAATCAATGGAAGAGTCTCGTCAAATCATGTGGAAGGCACATACAGAAGGATCTGCTGTTTGTGGAGTGTATTCATTAGACATTGCACGCACAAAAGTAGAGGAAGTACATAAGTTAGCTGATGAGGCTGGTCACCCCTTACAATGCCAATTGGCAAAAGAGGAATAAATATGAATTTTTCAACAGATTTAGAAAAAACTTTAGAACTAGCGCAGAAAGAAGCGACAAAGTACCATCATGAATTTGTAACGCTGGAACATTTGTTATATGGCCTAACCTATAACGAAAAAACAAAGGAAGTCCTTGTAAATGTGGGTTGTGATTTGGATTTACTTCGGAAGGAGTTACTTGCATACTTTGAAGAGGATTTATCTTCTATCTCTGTTCCAAATTTAAAAATCCAACCAAAATACACTGTTGGAGTTCAGTTTGTCATCCAATTTGCTGCGTTTCATGTACAAAATTCTGGTAAGGAAGAAGTGGATGGAAATAATGTTTTGGTTGCTCTATTTCGGGAAGAAGATAGCCAAGCATGTTATCTGTTAGCAAAACAAGACATCAAACGATTGGATGTAATCAAATACATCTCCCATGGATTCAAAAAAGAAATCAATTCCAATGAACCCGATTTTTCAGCAGAGGAAGAATCCATCGACGAAGAAACAGAAAGTAAATCAAAACAGTCTGCTTTGGAAAAATTCTGTGTGAATTTAACTGAAAAAGCAAAATCGGGAAAATTAGACCCTTGTATCGGAAGGGAAACTGAAATCCAAAGGACAATTCATATCCTCTCCAGACGTAGGAAAAATAACCCAATTTTTGTAGGAGAAGCTGGAGTTGGTAAAACATCGATTGTGGAAGGCCTTGCAGAAAGAGTTGTACAAGGAAAAGTTCCAAAAAGTTTGTTAGGATTGGAAATTTATTCTTTGGATATGGGACTTGTTATGGCAGGAACCAAATTCCGAGGTGAGTTTGAAGAAAGGCTAAAGGCAATTTTACAAGAGTTAGTGGGTAAACCTGAAAAGGTCATTTTTATCGATGAAATCCATACCATCGTAGGTGCAGGAGCAGTTTCAGGTGGGAGTCTTGATGCTTCCAATCTGATGAAACCAGCCCTTGCCAATGGTGAACTTAAGTGTATAGGAACCACCACTTATAAAGAATACAAATCTATATTTGAAAAGGATCATGCTTTATCACGAAGGTTTCAAAAAATTGAAGTAGTGGAACCTTCCAGAGAAGACGCCATACAGATATTAAATGGTCTTAAGGAAAAATACGAATCCTTTCATAGTGTCCATTATAGCCAAAAAGCCATTGAAGCATGTGTGGATTTATCTACCTTACACTTACGTGATCGTTTTTTACCAGACAAAGCAATCGACCTTCTGGATGAAGCAGGAGCTTTTGTAAAGTTACGGGACGAAAACAAAGAGAAGGCAAAAAAAACTGTTGGTATCTTTGAAATTGAATCCTTGGTTGCTAAAATCGCGAAGATCCCAGAAAAAACAGTCAAGGCTGACGATAAAAAGAAATTAGAATCTTTGGATGCTGAAATCAAAACCATTGTTTTTGGGCAAGACCATGCCATCGATCAAATTGTAGATGCCATTCACTATTCACGTTCAGGACTTGGGGATGAAGGAAAACCAATTGGTAGTTTTTTATTTGTAGGTCCTACTGGAGTCGGTAAAACGGAAGTTGCAAAAACACTGGCAGATAAAATGGGAATTGAATTTCTCCGTTTTGATATGAGTGAGTATATGGAAAAACATTCTGTATCACGACTCATTGGTAGTCCTCCGGGTTATGTGGGTTATGACCAAGGGGGGCAACTCACAGATGCGATTGCGAAAACTCCACACTGTGTGCTTCTTTTTGATGAAATTGAAAAAGCCCATGAGGATATTTACAACATCCTTTTACAAGTGATGGACCATGCTACATTAACAGATAGCACAGGGAAAAAGGCAGATTTCAAAAATGTAATCCTAATTTTGACAACAAATACAGGTGCCCAGGAAAGTTCTAAACCTCTTCTTGGTTTTGATTCGGATCGTTATGACGATCGATCTTTGAAAGCAATCGAAAGGACATTTACTCCTGAATTTCGTAACCGTTTAACAGCTGTCATTGAATTCAATTCCCTATCCATTTCAATTGTGGAACAGGTTGTCAAACGAATGTTCCAAACCTTACAAAACAAGGCAAAAGAGAAGGGAATCCAATTGGATATAACTGAGAAAGCCGTCAGGTATTTGGCAGAAACTGGGTATGATCGGGCCATGGGAGCAAGACCCATCCAAAGGATCATCAATTCGGAAATCGGAAAACCATTATCGAAAAAACTGCTTTTCCACAAAGACAAAGTGAAGGCATTTTTGGTGGACTTACAAGAGAACCTTGGAAAACCAAATTTGCAAATCGTAGAAGTAGAATCTTGAAGATTGAAAGTCAGAGGTTGGTATTTTCATTTTCCCTTCGCAAGATTTTAGTGGGAATGTAAAAATACCTCATCCTCTTTTTTAAAACTTAAATATCCAAATATAAAGGCAAAAAACAAAGAACCTAGGAAAAGATAAAAAGTGATTTGAGTTGTCACTTCACTTGCATTGACAAAATCATAATACGTTCGTTTTGGCTCCAAATATCCCCAAATCACGATGATTGCAGATACCATCTCAGTTGCAAAAAACCAAATCCTTGTCCAAGAAGATTTCCAAAAACCTAAAAAGAAAAAATTAAGTAAACTGATTAAGATAAAAATGGAGTTGAGTTTGGGACTTAATGAAATTGATTCTTTACTTTCAAAAAAAGTAATTTCGTAGTGGAACCAAGGTAATACTGCAAACAAAAGTTGTAGGAATAAAAATATAAAAAATATTTTATCGTAGAATAGTTTTGTTTTCCAATAACTATATAATGATAAAGTAATTCTTTTTCCTAAATACCACCAAACTTTGAGTAAATCTGGAATTAACTTGATGGTTTCCTTCAGAAAAATCAAGAATTCGGAAAATAAATTTAAAAATAAATTTGTCATTCTACTTCAACTGTCATTTCTAATTCGACACTCGCATTGAGAGGTAAAGAACTCACCCCAATGGCAAACCTAGTATGTTTTCCTTTTTCGCCAAAAATTTGACCAACGAGTTCAGAAGCCCCGTTGGCAACTAAATGTTGTTCTGTGAAGTTTTCATCACTTGCAACATAAACTCCGAGTTTAACAACTGATTTGATTTGGTCTAGAGAACTTATCTGCAATAACAAAGCCGAAAGGGCATTGAGTAAACACTGTTTTGCTTCTTCTTTTGCTTCTTCTAACGTGATATCCTTTCCAACTTTACCCACTTTTCGTAACTTCCCGGAAACTAGGGGGAGTTGGCCTGAGGTAAACACCAAATTTCCTGAACGTTTAGAAGGAATATAGGCAGCAAGTGCCGCAGGAACAGGAGGGATTTGGATCCCAAGTGCATTCAATTGATCCGTAATAGCCATTGCCATCCAAACTATGGTTCCCATGCCTATGAGACAAAATTTTTTTTACTGGATGCAAAAATTCTAAATCTGAATTGACAATTGGCAGTCAAAAGTGTAGAGTGCTAATTAAAATAGCAGGCTACGAATAAGAGTGCCAAAAGGAGATTTTGCATGTTATTTCGAATTCTAGACCCACAAACAAAAACTAACCAGTTTTGGAGAGACTTTGATCGTTTGAACGATGAGTTGACTCGTTCCATTTTGAATGACCAATTCGGAAGTTCTTCGCATTTTCCTCCTGTGAATGTGTACACAAAAGAGGATGAGGCACTAGTCACTTGCCTTTTGCCTGGTATGGACACAGACCAGATTGAAATCAATGTTAAAGACAATATGCTTTCCATCCATGGAAAGAAAAAGGCTGAAGATTTAGCGGAAGGAACAGAAGTTCATCGCAGGGAAATTTTCCATGGTGAATTCCATAGAACTCTTGAACTTCCATTTCGAGTGAACCAAGACCAAGTTTCTGCAAAATACGTAAACGGTGTCTTAAACATCCACTTACCAAGAAGAGAAGAAGACAAACCGAAAAAAGTATCCATCAACATCGGATAAAAGAAGGAGAAAACGATATGAATACACTGACAACAGAAAATAAACAAACGTTAGATGAAAAGGCTGGAGTGAAAGAAGTTCAACCACAAGTAAGAGTTTACTCTCCGAATGTAGATGTTTATGAAACAGAAAACACAATTTTATTCCGAGTGGAAATGCCTGGTGTTGATGAAACATCTGTTGAGATCACAATCGAAAAAGACCAACTCCAATTAGAAGGGAAATTCAAAATGGGAGCGGAAGAAAAAGGTCAGGTTCGACTTGCGGAATACAAAGAAGGTAACTATTTCCGAAAGTTTACCATTAGCAAAGCGATCGATTCTGAAAAAGCTGTTGCAAAAATGAAAAACGGAATTTTAGAACTTTCCATTCCTAAAATTGAACCGAAAAAAACAAAAATTGAAATTCGAAATTCTTAAATCAAAGAAGATCGAATTTGAAAAAAGATGGATTGAGTTTTTAACTCTAACGAAACAGAGATGAACGAAAAATATGTACCCAACAGAACAAATGTTTTGTTGGGTTTTTTTTAGACCAAGGCCTTCAGGGATTGGAAAAGGATATCATTTTCTTCCTTTGTTCCAATTGTAATTCGAATGAAATCCTTACAAATTCCATAGGAAAAATACCGGATGAGAATATTTTTTTCCTTCAAGGAAAGGTATAAATGTTCAGGCGAAATCCCTGGTTTTGGTTTGCAAAAGAGGAAATTAGTAGAAGAATCTGGGATGGTAAAACCCAGGGATTCCAAATTGGTTTTCAGGCGAGAACGTTCTGATATAACAAGTGTTCGTTTCGTTAAGAAATATTCTTTGTCTTTATAAGAAGTTTCTGCAATCACTTGGTCAATGATTCCAACATTATAGGAATCTTTGAGTTTACGTATCCAAGAAATTGTTTCAAGGGATCCTATAATGTAACCAACACGAAGTCCCGCGAGTGCATATGATTTAGAAAAAGTTCTCGAAACAAGTAGGTTTGGATGGTGTTTGATCTCAGATACCAAACTGGCGCTGGCATCTGTAAAATCAATGTATGCTTCATCTGACAAAACAAGGCCACGAAACGAACGAATCAGATCTAATAGTTTTTCCTTCGGTTCTTCAATGCCCGTAGGTGCGTTTGGATGGGCAAAACATAGTAACTTACCTTCTGATTTTTTAAGAGTTTCAAAATCAAAATGTAGATTTTCTAAGACAGGAACCGCTTTGTACTTCGCTCCCACCATCATTTGTTCGGTAAGAACTGGGTAATAGGAATAGGTTGGGTCTGGTGCTACAACCGTATCACCGGGACCAATAAAGGTTTGGAATAACAAACGTAAGGCTTCATCCGAACCATTGGTCACAAGGATTTGGTTTGGGTCCAAATCATAATCATTTGCGATGAGTTCTTGCAGTTTCCTTGCATGGTAATTGGGATACTTGCGGAGTAACCCTTTTTCGATCACTTCCTCTATTGCCTTTTGGATTTTTGGTGAAGGAGGATAGGGATTTTCGTTTGTATTTAATTTGATCGTGGAAGTCGTAAGGCCGGGTTGTTCTCCTGGAGTGTAGGGAGAAAATTGTTGGAGTTCCTTTCTCACAAACAACGTTGGGTCAAATTGGTTTTTTTGTGAATCCATGGATTACAACCGATTCAAAGCATTGATGTATGCCTTGGCACAAGCTTCAATGATATCTGTTGAATCACCTTTGCCCACAACCCGACGTTCGCCGTCCTCCAATGTGACAGAGGCTTCCGCCATCGCATCGGTTCCTTCTGTGACAGGTGAAATCACAAGTCTGGATAAGAGGGGGGAAAGCCCTGTGACAGAACTGATGGCCTTAAAGATACTGTCAACTGGTCCATCACCTTTTGCTTCCCCAACTTTCGTTTCACCGTTGATTTGTAAGTTTACCTTTGCGTATGGTGTTTTGTCGGAACCAGTATTTTGTTCGAAAGAAATCAGGCGGTAGGTTTCATCCACTTGGGATCGGCTAATCTCAGATTGGAAAAGGGCAGCGATGTCTTCATCAAAGACTTCTTTCTTTTTATCTGCAATTTCCAAAAAGCGATTGTACGCATTGTCAATTTCTTCTGGTTTGGGATCAAATCCCATACGGATGATTCTGTCTTTAAACCCAGCTCTTCCAGAATGACGACCCAGTACCATTCTGTTGGATTTTAAACCTACTGACTCTGGTGTCATGATTTCATAGGTTTGGCGGTTTTTGATCACACCATCTTGGTGGATTCCTGATTCATGGGCAAATGCATTGGCTCCCACAATTGCTTTGTTAGGTTGTACCACCATACCTGTGATGGTTTTTACCAAATGAGAACCACGTGTGATAAGAGTGGAATCAATGTTTGTTTCCACACCAAAGGTATCCTTTCTCGTTTTTAATGCCATGACCACTTCTTCCATGGCTGTGTTACCTGCTCGTTCTCCAATCCCATTGATGGTACATTCAATTTGTCTTCCACCTGCAAGGACAGTGGCAAGGGAGTTTGCAACGGCAAGGCCAAGGTCATTATGACAATGGGCAGAAAAAATGACTTTATCTGCACCTTTCACCTTTGTTTTTAAAAAACGGAACAGATCCATGTATTCTTGAGGGGTCGTATAACCAACAGTATCTGGGATGTTGATAGTGGTTGCGCCTTCCTCGATCACAGCCTCAACTAACTCACGTAAGAATTCCCATTCCGATCTTGTCGCATCTTCTGGTGAAAATTCTACATCGGGGACAAAGTCTTTTGCCATACGAACGGCAATCCTAGCCATCTCTAAAACTTCGGATGGTGATTTTCCGAGTTTGTGTTTCATATGAAT
Organism: Leptospira limi; assembly: GCF_026151395.1. NCBI lineage: Bacteria > Pseudomonadati > Spirochaetota > Leptospiria > Leptospirales > Leptospiraceae > Leptospira > Leptospira limi. Next base: position 2,537,336 of record NZ_JAMQPV010000001.1, on the reverse strand, counting down.
GGGAGAAGACGCGATAAAGGTATGAATGCGTTTGGATTTAGCTGGTTTGAGTGCGTCTCTTGCCGCTTCTAAATCGGGGCGTAGGGCTCGGGCAAGGCCACATATGGTGGGACCTTCAATTTCACGGGCAATTCTTTCGACGGCTTTGAACTGGACTGGGGAAGAAACGGGGAATCCTGCTTCAATGATGTCTACTTTCATCCGGGCAAGGTGACCCGCAATTTCTACTTTTTCGTCTTCGCTCATAGCAGCACCAGGGCACTGCTCTCCGTCCCTCAAAGTCGTATCAAAAATCCGTACGTAATCTTCCATCTCCTTCCAGATCATAGTTTCCTCGAAGTCTGTCAAGGAGTATGGAAAGCACCTGTGATCCAACGGTATGGTTTCCCATCATCTTGTATTGGGATTGGTTGCCGATTGCCTTCTGTCCAAAAACGAATTGGTTTTTCCTGGGTATAGGGGACTTCTCTTTTGGTAATCGATTGGTGGAATTTTTGTACTTCCTTTCGGGGTTTTGGAAACTCATTGAGAACCAAAATCCAGAGGAGAAGAGAAAGGAAAAAGATGGGGAGAGGGAAACGATTTTTCTCTTTTGCCAATACCCAAGAGACTCCAACAAGTCCCAAAAACCAAAGGGGAAAGAGGTAACGAATGGGATAAGGATGAAGGTAGGTAAACCGACCCACCACTATGAGGAGGAACAGTAAAATCGGAATCAAAAGGAGAAACATTCGTTTGAGTTGGTGTGGAAACCAATGAAAAAAGAAAACGAACACAAACAACAAACCAAGCAAGGAACGATTCTCATACACAAGCAGCTTGGAAACATCATATAGGTAATGAGTGGCTAAGAAGGTAATTTCTCCTAACGATTTTATTTGGAGGGTACCTAACAGGATTCCAAAACTGTTGGGAATCTGAAGTTTTGTTTTGAGTGAATAAAGGATGAGTTCCATAACGATGAAGTAAAACGAAATCATACCAAGGTAAATAATGTTTTTTTTCCGAAAGATCCCTTTCCAATTTATAGAATCCATTCGCGAAAATTTGATGATGATCAAACAAAACATCCCAATACAAAACGAAAATCGATCAGAAAGGTATAAGAGACTAAAACCAAGTAAAAACAGAAAATTAGTAACATGTTTTGGTACAAACAATTGCGGAAACCAATTGCGAAGAAAATTTTTTTCTTCGATCGGAAACTCTACTTGATTCTTGATAAAGGCGATTTGATTCTCTTGCGTCTGGGACCGGTAATAGAGGCTAACAAGAAATAAACTAAAGAAAAAACCTGTGCTATGGTGGGCATTCGAAACAAAATAAACCAAGGGCAAGGGTTTATCTCCAAAGGTGTCTCCGAGCAGTGAAAAGATTGTGAATAAGGTTTGGAACCAGATTAACAATTGGATGGTTGTTCGTTTAGAGAGCTTGGATGATAAAAATGAGTAGAATCCTAAATAGAGGAAAGCCATCTGGATGACTCCATACATTGTAGGTAGATACAAAAAAGGAAATACAAAGTACAAGAAGGCCATACACCCTATGTCAGGAAAAAAATAGGGAGAAGGAGGGAGATACCAATGGGATATTCCATTCCCACTCATCCAATCATGCACAAATAGTGTTGTATACAGCTGGTCAGCGGAGTATAAGGGGATAAAATAAATGGTTTCGCATAACAAAAAGTTGATGAATCCAGAAATGAATAGGAAAAGAATCAAAACCAATCCCTCGTTCCGTTTGGTTTGTTTCCCAGATTCATAGAAATATGATTGGAAAAAATTTCTAAAGATTAGGATTGGATTCATATGCCAGAACAAAATGTGTCTCGTAACAAAACGTTAAACCTCTACTCTGTCAATTTGGCTGGTGGAGAAAATTGTTCCGAACCATTGCACTTCTACCAATCCATTTTAGGTGGCAAAGTTCTGAAAGAAAGTTTTGGTCATGCGGAACTAGAATTGGAGTCTGGTTTACGAATTGTTTTTTCGAAAGAAACGGAACATTGCCCTGTGCGGGGAGGAACCCTCACACTCCAAGTGAGCCAAAATGAACTGGTAGACAAAATGATTTCCCATTGCCACTTGGTACAAGCTGTGCCAACCCAAGGGTATTCCTTATATGAAGACCATTGGGGGAATTGGTTATGGCTTTATTTTGCTAAAAACTGAGCCAAACGATCCGGATAGTCAGTGATAAGACCAGAGACACCTGCATCGATTAGGGTTTTCCATTCTTCTTCTGTATTGGGAGTATATGGAATCACAAGTAAAGACTCGGAATTACATTTAGATACAAATTCCTTGGAACAGGCGGAAAAATGGGGAAGGATCAAATCTGGTTCGAAGTCCATGTAACGGTCGTTTAGCGAATCTCCTTTTTCAATGAGTAATCCACGTAAAACCTCAGGTTCTTCTTTTCGTACTAAGTCTACAAGTTCCCAATCAAAACTACTCACCCAAATTCGATTTTGTAATTGGAACTTGCGGATGAGTTTGACAACTGCTTTTGCTAAATCTTCTCGTTCTTCCCTTTTGCCTTCACTTTTCAGTTCAATATCAAACACTGTGTTTTCAGGCAAAGTTTGTATGATTTGGGATAAGGTTGGAATTTGTTCACCTTCAAAATCCTCGGAGAAAAATCCACCAGCATCCAGTTCAGCTAACTGACGATAGGGGATCTCGGCAACCTTTCCCTCTCCATCAGTTGTTCGGTCGACTGTAAAATCATGGATGACAACCAGTTCTCCCGATCCACATAACATGGTATCCAACTCAAAATAATGAGTGGAGTCTGATCCAACAAGAAAGGATACAAGCGTATTCTCAGGAGCAAGACCCCTTGCCCCTCTATGTCCGATATTGACAGGAGTGTTTCCGAGGAGAGATTGCAAACGTTCGGACCTTGGTTGAAACATTACATTACCCTGGTTGGATGGAAGATTCATACCCTTCTTCTTCCATCGCTTCTTTGAACATTTGTTCTTTTAAGCTCGTACCCAGGTAACGATCAATGTAAATGTGGATGGCATACAGGACGGGTGTGATGAGGATCGCAACCCCCATTTTGTATAAAAAATTGGTACTGGCAATCGATACGAGTTTTGGTACTGGGTGGTACTTTCCGAGGGCAATGAAGATCACAACAAAGGAGTCAATGAGTTGTGAAATCACAGTGGAACCTGTAGCCCGTAACCAAATGTGTTTTCCCTTTGTTTTTTTTCGTAAAAAATGAAAGGTATGTAAATCAATCATCTGTCCGATCACGTAAGCAATGATGGAACCAAGGATCACAAGGCCTGAATTGGCAAACACTCGTTCAAAGGAGGCATCATCAATGGGAGAATCTGGGCTTGCCGGGATTTGAATATCAATGACAATGAGGAGGTAGGCAAATCCAATCATGAGCATCCCAAGAAAGGTAGTGGCTCGCACCACCTTACGCCCAAAGTATTCATTGAGTAAGTCAGTAATGATAAACGTAACTGGAAACGGGATAACCCCCATAGTCATGGTAAACCCAAAGGCAAAAAATAATTTACTACCCGTCAATTCCGCAAGCAGTAAAAACGTTAGAAAAAAACTGAGTAGGACAGTATAAAGGATCACCGGTTTTTGTTTTAAGGCATTCATGGATTTCTTTTCCTTCCCATCTGAATTTCGACTAGGAGAGAATGGCTCCTAAAAAATCATGGGATACAGATAGATAGAGTGGGTTTCGATTAATCTCTACTCTTTTTTTCTGAACAGTTCGATAATCAACCAAGAAGAAACGTATATGTCTGAATCACAATCCCCTAATTCCCCCAAACGCCAACTCTCGAATGTGGCGAAGTATTCGTTATTATTTGCCTCTTGGTTCTTTTTATCTGCCATTTCGTTTTATTTGGGAATGAATCTCATGCAAAATTCAGGCTCCACACTGGTTTTGAAAGACCTTCCTAAAACGGGAAATACAAACCCAAGTGTAGTCGAAGCATCCACTCCATCTCTTGGCACTCCTTCTGAAATGGAGACGGGAGAGAAAAAAGAAACAAAAGATCCTGTCACAGTGGAAGAAGAAGTTGTGGAAACACCAAACTTTGTTCCAGATGAGAACGTAAGTTTTCGTTCTTCCGCTTGGTCCACTGACTGGACGGCGATGAAAAAAACAGTCCACCTTTATAACGAAATCCATCCGTTTATCTATACAATGAAAGGTGGGCTTTCTAATAACGGGGAACTCATTTCCAGTTGGTCAAGTACGTCTCGAAAGGAACGAGTCCAAGAACTCCGTGCCTTAAATCCAAAAGTCAAAATCATCCCTACCATTTTCCGTTGGGAAAATCCAAAAGAAAAAATCCAAGAGAACATTGGTATGGGCGGACGAAGTGACATCCGTGACCACCACATCCAAGTGATTGTGAATGAAATCTTGACCTATGGGTATGATGGAATCGACATCGACTACGAAGGGATGTCTTGTGATAAAAAAGAAAAGTTCGAAGAATTTTTTGCCCTTCTTGCCAAAGAAGTTCATAAAAAAGGAAAACTCATCTCTGTTGCAGTCCATCCAAAAACCCCAGCAGAAAAATCAAAAAAGAAAGAACTCCAATGCCGTGGACTCTCTAAACCAATCCACTTAGACTTCCGTGAAAACTGGAGAGGACCAACTACCCATGATTATGAATTCCTTGCTAAACACGCAGACCGTGTGAAAATTATGGCGTATGAACTCCACCCAAGGAAATACCATAACCCAGGTCCTGGTCCACAAGCACCTAACGTTTGGTTAAAAGACATCATCACTTACGCGAAAAAAAGGGTCCCAACCCACAAACTTTATATGGCGATTCCAACCTATGGGTATGACTGGGCTCTCAATTGTAAGGCATCTGCGAAAGCAATTTACCATTCTGATGCACAAAGGATTAAATCCGGTACCCATAAAAACCGCCAACCCACTGATATCAACCGGATCTTAAATGAAGAAAATAAAGTGGCAAGTTGGAGAAACTTATCGAAGTTTTCGGACATTCATAAAAACCGAGCATATGAAGATCCATCCTTATGGTATACAAGTGGTGGTTGTGACCGAGTTGCATTTTACATGAACAGACGTGCCTTTGAAGAAAAAATGACCCTTCTTCGTAAGTATGATTTGGGTGGATTTTCGTTCTGGCAACTTGTGACAGACAATGACCCTGAGATCAATGTATATTTGAGTAAACTCGTCCAAGGCCAACTCCCACCTGTGGAAAAAGCAAAAGACGAAGAGGAACCGAAGGAAGAAACAACAATCCAAAATTCGGATTCCAAAGAAGCTTTAAAAGTTTCCAATTCTCAAACCAAATCTAAAACAAAGACCAAACAGTTTTAACATGAAAACACTTATCTCTTCGGATGTTCGTTTGCTTGCGGACCTCATCCGAAAGGGAGGAGTGGTTATTTTTCCCACAGAAACTGTTTTTGGGATCGGTGCTTCTAGTTTTAACGAAGAGGCTTGTAAACGGATCTACAAAATCAAAGGGAGACCCAGTGACAACCCTCTCATCGCTCATTTTTCTACGATAGAAGCCATCAAATCTGTCTGTGAAGTGAGTGAAGTTGCAGAACGATTGTTATGCGAATTTGCACCAGGACCTATCACACTTGTCCTTCCTAAAAAAAATCAAAATGTTTTTCCAAAAGAGATGCCAACCCTTGGGGTTCGGATTCCCAAAAATCCAATCATTCGTGAGTGGATTGAAGAATGTGGCTCACCGATCTCTGCACCGTCTGCCAATTTATCAGGTAGACCCTCTTTAACTCGCATGACCGATGTTTTGCGTTATTTTGATGGGATTGTGGATGGAATTTTAGTTTCAGAGGAACCAAGTTTAGGCATTGAATCCACTGTGGTTGGGTTGTATGAAGATCCACCTGTTTTGTTACGGCCAGGATCCATTGAGTCGGACCAACTCAAACAATTTTTGCCAAATTTGGTTTTGCCAAATTCACTGACAAAAGGTGGAGAGTTTGTTCCACCGAGTCCAGGGATGAAATACAAACACTATTCTCCCCAAGCGAACGTGAAACTCCTTCCTTCCGACACATTCGTTTCGGAGTTTCTCAAATGCGGGAGCAAATCCAACTCTGCTTGGATTGGATTTTCTTTTGGACCTACGGACGAACACAAAAAACCAACTCAGACATTCGATCCCACTAGAATGAAACTTGTTTCTTCTAACTGGGAATACAGCTCTGCACTCTATGCTTTTTTTGAAGTTTGTGACCAACTGGGTATAGAGACTATCTATTGCGAAGAACCAAGGGAAAAAACAGGCAAAGAAGGCCTTCTCAATCGTTTGCAGAAAGCCTCAGAAGGGAACTAAGACTTAATCGGTAAGTTTCCTATCATATCCATCGATAGGTGATTGGAACTCCGTTTCGATTTCCTTCTAGGATTACCTTTCCACTTTACCTTCTGTTTTTCCAATGGAGTTTGGTATGAGAAAGGAGAGACACCTCACCAAGAGATTCCAAAAGATTCAATTCAGTGAATAGTCCACCAAGGAGTGGGATTTTATTTTTTAGATTGTAAGCTGGCAATTCTTCGGTTACATAAATCGCCTTTCCACCTAACTTCTCTTTGACAAGTTTGATTGCATCGAGTAGTCCACCGAGTGAATCGACAATATTATTTTCAGTTGTTGGTAAATACACCCTTCCCATGCCAATTTTAGGTAGGGTTTCGAGAGGGATATTCCTACCTTCCGAGACACGGCGGTAAAACAAGGCTTCTATTTTTTTGATTTGTGATTCTAAATACAAAATACTTTGTTTGGAAAGTGGTTGGAATTCAGAATGGATGTCCCGGAACGGATAAAACCCAACGGCTTCCTTATTCAATTGAAACTTCTTATATAATTTTTGTAAATTAGCTCGGATACTTACGGCACCGATGGAACCTGTAATGCATACAGGGGATGCAGTGATATGGTCTGTGGCAGTGGCTATATAATACCCACCACTTGCTACTGTATCTTTAAAGTAAGCAGTTACCAATTTTGATTTTTTTAATTCTAAGATTTCTTGGTGGATTTGTTCGGAATAAAAAGCCGAACCTCCTGGAGAGGATATTTCTAAGATGACGGCTTTGGTTTTTTTATCTTCCGCTAATGCCTGCAATGTGGGAATGAGAGAAAAGGCTTCAATTTTACCATTTTCTCTATTTTTGTGTAAGTAGTCTCCACCGGTAATGTTACCATCAATTGGAAGTACAACCACTTCCAATTTTCTTTTTGGAATCAGTGAAAAATCTTTTATGGCTTGGTAAAGAACGGGAAAATTAGGTGAATAAAGTTTTCGATCTTCACTAAAAAATTCAGTCTCAGTTTTGATTCCTTGGATAACACCTGCGGAAAGTAAATCATCAGCAGATAACATTGGTTTGTAAAAAAGGGATTCTAAGGATTTTTTTCCGCCTGTGAGAGCTTCTAAAATCACGGAACGTAGGTTTAGAATGAGTGATTCTAAATTCTTTTTTGCCTCTTTTGAAAATTCTCCGCGAGTAAAACTTTCTGCAAAGGACTTATAGGGGCCTGAGGCAAAGGCTTGCACTTCAATTCCCCATGTTTTTAAGAATTTACCAAAAAACATAGGTTCGGCGCTCGGAAGCATCAAAGTAAATTCGGATTCGGGGGCAAGGTAAGTTTCATTTGCGACTGTGAGTAACAGTAAAGTCCCAAGTCCACCTTCTTTGGCAAACATCCGTAAGGTTTTCCCAGAATCCCGAATGGCCAAAAGTTCGTTTCTGATTTCATAAAACTCAGAAAGGGTCCATTCTAATGGAGGTAAATTGATATCAAGTGCTTTGATTTTTGGATTTTTTCTGATGGTTGCGAGTAATATGAGAAGTTCCAATCTTGTGATGGTTTCTTCTTTCCCTTGCAGTTTTTTGACAAAATAGGATTTGTATGAGTCCTCAAATCGAGGTGGCATTTCCAATTCATATACTTCACGGCCTCTCTGGAAAAGCAGGCTTAGACGTAGATAGATTAGGTACAAAAGGCGAAAGGGCAAAAAAAGAATCAAAAAAAGAATTCGAAACACTGGCAGTCCTCTTCCTTCCATTCCTTAAAATTCTTTCCAGAATGAAAGAGGAAAACAAGCTATCCGATGTGGATTCCTTTATTCGTATTCGTGGCGCTCGTGAACATAACCTAAAAAACCTAAACCTCGACATACCGAGAGACAAACTTGTGGTCATCACTGGTCTTTCGGGTTCTGGGAAGTCATCTCTTGCTTTTGATACCATATATGCAGAAGGGCAGAGGCGGTATGTGGAATCCCTTTCCAGTTATGCCAGACAATTCCTCGGGCAAATGGAAAAACCAGAGGTGGACCAAATTGAGGGCTTAAGCCCCGCCATCTCCATCGAACAAAAAACTACTCATCGTAACCCTCGTTCTACGGTAGGAACGGTCACAGAAATATACGATTATTTACGTTTGTTATACGCTCGTGTTGGAAAACCCCATTGTCCAAAATGTGGGACCGCAATCTCTAGTTTGTCAGTGGACCAGATCACAGACAGGATTAATATTTTCCCCGAAGGAACTAAACTTCAGATCCTAGCTCCCGTCATCCAAGGGAAAAAGGGAGAACACAAAGAGGTCCTGGAACGTTTCAAAAAGGAAGGGTTCAACAGGGTTCGTGTGAACGGAGAAGTGTATTCTCTCGAAGATGAAATTCCCTTAAAGAAAAACTTTAAAGCTGACATCGATATTGTTGTGGATAGGATTGTGATGAAACCTGGGATCCAATCTCGATTGTCGGATTCTGTGGAAACCGCGCTAAAAACTGCTGATGGAATTGTTGTCGTAGAAGACGGTGAAAAAGACCATCTCTTTTCCCAAAAACTTTCTTGTCCCAAATGTGATGATGTCAGTATCCCTGAGCTGACACCTAGACTTTTTTCCTTTAACTCTCCCTTTGGTGCCTGTACCAATTGTGATGGACTTGGCGCCTTACTTGAGTTTGATGAAGCACTACTTGTGACAGATAGAGAAGCATCACTTGCTGAAGGTTGTATCGAAGCTTGGGGTGGTTCTAAATCCAATTCTTATTGGTATATGGCCACCATACAGGCGTTATCTAAAAAATTGAAATTTAATTTAAACACGCCGTGGAAAGATTTATCGGACAAGGTAAAAAATACAATCCTTCATGGTGATAAATCCATCCATATTGATTATGATTTTAGGGGTGCCAATTCTCATTATGAATTTTCTCGGAATTATGAAGGGGTGATTCCCAATCTAAAACGCCGATACAAAGAAACAAAATCAGATTCCATGCGCCAATGGTTTGAATCCTTTATGACAAACCATGATTGTGATGAGTGCCATGGCAAACGACTCCGAAAGGAAGCACTTGCTGTTAAGGTGCAAGGGATTGGGATTGATGCCTATACAGGTTTTTCCATCGAAAAGGCACTTGAATTCACAAAACAATCGGAATACAAGGGTGCAGAAGACACCATCTCCAAACCCATCTTAAAAGAGATCTTACAAAGGTTACATTTTTTAAATGATGTGGGAGTCGGATATCTGAATCTCAGTCGTTCTGCTGGAACTCTGTCTGGGGGAGAGATGCAACGAATCCGCCTCGCCACCCAAATTGGATCTCGGCTTATGGGTGTTCTTTATATCTTAGATGAACCTTCCATTGGACTCCACCAAAGGGACAATACAAAACTTGTACAAACCTTAAAGGGACTTCGCAATTTAGGAAATACCGTCCTCGTAGTGGAACATGACAAAGAGACGATGGAAGAAGCTGATTTTATCGTGGATATGGGTCCTGGTGCTGGTGTCCACGGTGGGGAAATCGTTGCTTTTGGAACTCCTGAACAAATCAAAAAAGACAAACATTCGGTAACTGGAAAATTTTTATCGGGTGAAAAACGAATCTCCATGCCAGAAACTAGAAGAACTGGGAATGGAAAATTTTTAAAAATCACAGGAGCCTCGCATAACAATCTTAAGAATATCGATGTGTCGATTCCACTTGGGACTTTAACTGTTGTTACAGGGGTTTCTGGTTCTGGAAAATCCACCTTGATCAATGAAATTCTCTACAAGGAACTCGCAAGTTCCGTGATGGGGATGAAACTTGTTCCAGGCAAACATAAAAAAATCCTAGGGAAAGAACAAATTGATAAGGTGATTAACATTGACCAGTCGGCCATCGGAAGGACACCACGTTCAAACCCAGCCACATATACTGGTCTTTTTACCTTTGTGCGTGAACTTTATAGTGGTTTAGAAGAAGCAAAAGTGAGGGGATATGGTCCTGGTAGGTTTAGTTTTAATGTGGCTGGGGGAAGGTGTGAAAAATGTGAAGGAGATGGGATCTTAAAAATTGAAATGCATTTCCTTCCTGATATTTATGTGGAATGTGAAGTGTGTAAAGGAAAACGATACAACCGCGAAACATTGGAAGTAAAATACAAAGGGAAAAATATTTCAGATGTTTTGGAGATGACTGTCGAAGAGGCAGTGGTGTTTTTTGAAAACATTCCTAACCTCAAACGAAAGTTAGACACCCTTATGGATGTTGGTCTTGGGTACATCAAACTTGGGCAAGCAGCTACAACTTTTTCTGGTGGGGAAGCACAAAGGATTAAACTTTCCACAGAACTTTCCAAACGCCCAACAGGAAAAACACTTTATATCTTAGATGAACCAACAACTGGCCTCCATTTTGAGGATATTGAGAGGTTATTGTCTGTATTGCAGGTGTTAGTGGATAAGGGAAATTCCATGGTCATCATAGAACACAATTTGGATGTGATCAAAGCTGCCGACTACATCATCGACATTGGTCCAGAAGGGGGAGATGGTGGTGGAGAAGTCATTGCCACAGGTACTCCAGAAGAAGTTGTTACTGTGAAACGATCGTTTACCGGTCAATACCTGAAAAAAGTGTTGGAAGAAGAAAAGGTTCTCGACGCCAAACAGGCAATGAAAAAGGGAAAATAAAATTCGTGATTGAATCGGCTTACCATTTATTTACAAAATATGCTGATAAAGATTCTTTTTTTCCAAAAACAGTAGCTGAAAATAATGGTTTTTACCGCAGTTGGAAGCCTTATCTTTTTGCCGCTGGTTTTTATGATTTTATCTTAGGAAAAGAATCGTACTACGAATTCCAAAATAAAATTTCGACACTTGCAGAAGAACCCTATGGAGTTTCACTCGCTCTCTCATGTATGGTTGAGGTGAATGTGGCAGGGGGGATTCTCCTTCATACACAGTATGCAAATCCAGGTTCCCATTTCCTCTGGGATGCTTTTCTGGGGGTAACTCCTACACTCATTTTGTCTGTTGGAGTGAGTGAACCTGGGTTTGAAGGAAAGATAAAAAAATTACAATCGAAAGTTGTGTCAAATAGGCTAACAGGAATTAAGTCATTTGTGACAAATGGGGGCGAAGCTGATTTTGTATTTTGGGTTACAAAATCGGGAACTGTAAATCCTGTTTACTTTGTTCCCATTCCCAAAGAAACAAATCATGCCTGTGTGGTGACAAAGGAAAGTTTCCATACAGACTTTACCCCACTTGTCAGCCATTTGAAAATCCAAGTATCGGATTTACCTCTATTACCTGGAAGTTTACTGATCGAAGATTATGGTGAGTTGGGATTGGAATTAAGACTTAAGGAATTGTGTTCGCTTGTTTCCCTTCTCATTGGAAAAACAAAGGAATTGTCTGAAAAAGATTCCGATCTCAATTCGGAACGAAACAAACTCATCCAGTGGAGAGAATCCTTTCTCCTTGGTTTCCAAGGAAATCCCACAAAAGAGAAGTTACTGGAAGGATTTCCTTATCCAATCTCACCGCTTTTATTATCCATCACAAACTATTACCAACTAGAGAGGCCTGAAGACTTAAAAACAATAGATGCCGATTGGCAATTATTTGTCTGGGAAGATTCCTTAACCAAATACCTCACCCAATTGAAAAAACGAAACCAATCTTCCGAACTCTCATAAACAAATCAAAATTAGGTGGTTTAGTTTTAGGTATCTCAAGTATCAGTGTTTATGGGTGTGGCCTTTTCGTTTATTTTCTGTATGGTCATGGGAATGACCATGTTCATGCCCGTGATGGCCAAATTCTCTCTCTGATTCTCGGATCGATAGAGTTTCCAATTTGGAAAGGACACTAGCGGAAACAATTTCAACGGAAACAAAGGGAACTCCAAATTCTTCCTTTAATACTTTGTGAATTTCAAAAGTGATTTTATCCCGATTGGCATTGTCTTTTACAGCAACCTGGATTTCGACTGAAAACACACCAGAAGTGAGTTTTCGAATCGTAGTTTTAGGAACTGATTCAATTCCTTGCAAAACGTTGATATGTTCCAATAGATGATCTTTGTCAAAATCACTTGTGTCAGCTTCGATTAAAATTTGGATCGATTCTTTGACGATACCATACGATGTTTTTAAAATAAAAAGTCCAAGTAAAATGCTTAGAATGCTATCGATTTGTTTCACACCTGTAAAATGAATGAGGAGTGCACCAAAAATCACAGCCAACGTTCCTAGTAAATCACTTAACACATGTAAGTAAGCAGATTTTAAATTTAAACTAGTTTTACTCACTCCGACAAGTAAAGCAGCTGAAATCATATTAATTCCAAATCCGATGAGAGAATACATTAGCATTGTATCCGCCTCTACATCCGCATTCCCATAATACCGTAAGTAACTTTCATACAAGATGAATAGTGCAATCACGATAAGAAGTAGTCCGTTTAAAAAAGCAGCAATGACTTCAAATCGATGGAATCCAAAAGGATATTTTTTATTAGGTTTTTTCGCTGCAATGATAAGAGCAAAAAGGGAGATGATATGAGCGAATACATCTGTAAAAATATGACCTGCATCGGCAAATAGAGCTAAACTCCCACTTTCCTTAGAACCAACCCATTCAATAAAAAAAATCATCACCGACAAAATGCCGGATAGACTTAAAAAGAAAATGAGCTTACGCCTTCTGGGTCTTTGGTTAGTCATTGTTTCCACCCAAGGAACTGGTTGCTCTCGGAATCACAACAATATCTACCCGACGATTGAGTGCTTTGTTTTCTTTTGTGCTATTGGGAACAATGGGTTGGTGTTCTCCGTATCCGGCACTTGAAAAGTTTTTTGGATTAAGGTTTTTATTCTGTAAAATGAATTCTAAAACAGATAACGCCCGTTCGCTGGACAGATGCCAGTTATTTCTAAATTTTGTTTTGATGGGAACATTGTCAGTATGCCCTTCCACAACAATGTAGTTTTCTGGATAAGCAGCCAAAATCTCTCGTATTTTTTCAATGGCAGGGAGAATTGCGGGTTTTAATTCGGATGATCCACTATCAAAAGAGATTTTGTCATCGATGTTGATGATGAGTTTGTTATGAAATCGTTTGAGGCGAATTTGTCCTGATGTGATTTCTTTTGCGAGTTTTTCTTCAAATTCTTTGGTTTGTTCCGAAAGCCTTTCCAATTCGCGTTTTTGTTCTTTGGTAAGTTTCCGTAAATTGGCAAGTTCTTCTTCTAAATTGCGAATCCTTTCTTTCAGTTCATCCATTTTGGATTCGTAAGTTTCGCGGAGTTTTTGTTCCTTTTGAAGGCACTCTCTTTCTTTTTCTTCTAATTTACGTTTGAGTGCGTCTATTTCAGCTCTATCTTTTTCTTCTCGTTTTCTGTTTTCTTCTGCCAGTGTACGTTCTTTGTCGGTTCCTTTTTTCTCTAAACTACGAAGGCGCATATCGTAATCGCGGAGTTTATCAGAATATTCATCTTGTTCTTTGGCACGATTCCGTTTTTCCAATTCTAAATCTTCTGTGAGGTTTCGAATTTGGGATTGTAGGTCTTTTTTTTCTTCTTCTAATCGATTGAGTTCATTTTGATGTTGTTTGCGAATGTCCGCAAGTTCCAATTCTAAGGCATATTTTTCTTTGTAGATTTGGTTGTATTCATAGGGAAAGTAGACCCAATCCGCCTGAACTTTCCCTGGTGTAACGAAACAGAGGGTAAGAAGAATGACGTTGAAGATGGGGAAGAGGTGATGTTTATTTAGAATCATCGAAACTATCCTCTAAATTTACCTTCGGAAGGCTTGGTGCTTCTGTTTTGATTCGTTCCCAATCCGATAACCTTCGTCTCGCATCGGATTTTTTCTCAGCATACTGAGTTTCATAGATTTCTTTTTTTACATATTCAGGATCTGCAGGAGTTTTTCCTTGTGATTCTTGGAACTTAACAGCGATTTCTGATCGTACTAACTCGAGTTCTGCGATCATTTCACCGAGTGCTGCTTCTTTCATTTCCAAATATGCTTTATCTTCTTTTTCTTTTTGTACCCAAGTTTTGTATCTGGTTTCTTCTTTTGCCCTTTCTAATTCAAACATCTGGCTTTCTTCTAGGTAACGTTTGGAAGAGGCAGAGTCTTCTTTTAAAGTAAAGTAGGATTCCTTGGCACGTTTGAGATCTCTTTCCGCAGCATGTTTGTTTACCTTGGCTTGGGAAATTTTGATTGCCTGGGATGTCAGTGCATTTGCCTTTCTTTGGTTGGTGACTTCATTATTTAATTTGATGATTTTTTCAGTGAGGATCTTAGTAGCATTCTTTTGCTCTGCATTCATCACTTCTTCCCGTACATAAGCATCTGGGACTTTGTTTAGTTTTGGTTCAAATAAGACACATTGTGAAAAAACTAGGATGAAAAAAAGATTCGTTTTCAAAAAAGGAACTCGTGCCGACATAGGATATAGCCTATGCTTCACGTGACATAACCGTCAATTGGAAAATTCAGGAAATCCGCTGATTTATGGAAGAAGAAAGAAAGAAAGAGTCCGAATTCCGAATCAAAATCGACAGAGAAAGTGATTCCTATGAAGAGTTTGTCGAACAAATCAAATCTTCCATTGAAGCCAAGGACCAGACCCATCTTAAGTCGCTACTCGATGGGGCACACCCCGCAGACGTTGTTACCTTATTCAAAGATCTAGAACGAGAAGAAGAGTTATACCTCTTCCGATTATTGTCTGTTGAAGACCAAGCTTATTCCCTGATCAAAATGGAAGAGGAGACACTCGAGTCCTTTTTAGAAGAACTCTCAGTGGATGAAATCTCAAAAACACTAAGCCATATTGAAACCGATGAAACAACGTATTTATTATCCTACCTTCCCAGTGCCAAACGAGAACTTGTATTAGCCAATTTGAGTAAAACCGATAGTTTCGAAATCAGGTCCCAACTTGGGTTTCGGGAATACTCTGCCGGTCGTCTTATGTCAAAAGACTTTGCGACCGTAACCATTACGGACAATGTTCGAAAAGGGATCATCAATGTCCGAAAAAAGGCAAAGGAAATCGAAGACATCTACCAAATTTATGTTACCAATGAAGATGGAGTTTTGGAAGGTTTTATCCCTTTAAAGGATTTGTTTCTCACACCCATCAATACAAAAATTGCAAAAATCACTAACTTCTCCATCATCGCTTTCCATTATGATGTGGACCAAGAGGAAGTAGCCAATACATTCAAAAAATATGACTTAGTGAGTGCGGCAGTGACTGATGATTTAGGACGGATCATTGGTCGTATTACTGTAGACGATGTATTAGAAATTGTGGAGGAGGAAGCATCTGAAGATATCCTCCTCATGGCAGGGGTTTCGGAAGATGAAAGGTTGTCTACACCCATTTTACAATCGGTCAAACGTAGGATCATTTGGCTCAATGTAAATTTACTCACTGCTTTTGTGAGCTCGAGTGTGGTTGCTTTTTTTGAAGATACCATTTCAAAAATTGTAGTCCTTGCGACACTCATGCCAATTGTTGCAGGTCTTGGTGGAAATGCAGGAACACAATCTGTAACAGTTGTCATTCGCAATATTGCAACAGGTGATTTGTCGTTTTCCAATTGGTGGGATGCTGTTCGGAAAGAATTCACAATTGGTGTTCTGAATGGATTGGCGCTGGGTACTGTTACATTTAGTATGATTTACCTTGTCAAAGGCAACTTAACTTTGGGTCTTGTTGTTGGTACAGCGATGCTTGTGAATATGATGGTAGCTTCCCTTGTTGGTTCCCTCGTTCCCATTGTACTCAAAGGAATGAAAATTGACCCTGCCATAGCTTCTTCCATTTTTGTGACCGCAACAACGGATGTTTGTGGGTTTTTCTTTTTCTTGGGACTTGCCACGGTATTTGCAAAATATTTGGTTTAGGGATTCTCCTTTTTCCTTTAAATTTCTTGCCAGGGGAAGAAACCACCAAATACTGATGTGCAAATGAAATTTTCGTTTCACTCTGCACTCTTTTTCCTTCTTTTCACCCTAGTTTTTTGCCAATCCACGAAAGATTCCTCCCAGTCAAAACAGGAAGAACCAAAGACGGAAACAACGATCATAAAGGAAATCCTTCCACCACCAGGTGGCGAAGGAGAAGTGATCCTGAATGAAAGAGGAGAAGAGGTTCAAAACCATACAGGTGAAATTCCCTTTTTCCAGAAAAAAAGCGAACTACCTTTAGAAGTATTCCGTGTTTATATTGCTTCTGATACGTATATGGTGAGACAGATCCGTTTTACAGACAAAATCCGCAGAAAGGCTGATTTAGGTGGGGACGAACTCTCAAAAGAAGAAATGAAAAAATACGATCTCTTAAGTTTCGTTGATGATGGAATCATTTCCATTGGGCTCAATACCGTCACAGGCAAATTGGAATCCATTGCCTTTGATAGAAGGGTGCCTCGTATCAATGACATTGCTAAAATCATTCAAAATGATGCCTCTCGCTTTAATTATGAACATGCATCAAAAGATGGAACACCCATCATCACAAGATTTCTTGTTACCTACCAAATCCGTTTGCACCCTGGAAAAACCAGGGATGAAATCAAACAGATGTTACAGAAGAAAAAATAATTTTTTAAAGAATTTAAATTAAATTATAAAAAGGAAAGGTTTACCATTGGAACTTTCCTTTTTTCTCATACGAAAAGGGAATGTTTTCGCGAATGTTAGGTACAAGGAGTCCTGAGTCTCCTTTCAGTTGGTACAGAGCCTCTTTCGATTGAATGGTTTTGTATAAGGAAGAACCAATGGATGCAATTGGGAACTGATTCGAAACTTTTACAGTCGATTCTTTTCCTGAGTTGATGATTTCTTTTGGGGATCCGTTTAAGAAATTTTCGCCCGCCAACTGTAAATTGTATTTTAGATCAGTGAGATTCAGATTCGCTGCTGCTTGGTTTGAAAAAACAAAATCAAATTCCGTTTTTAAATTTAAAGTAAGACCAGCTAATCCTGCTTTGGCGGCAGATGTGGCAGGCGTTTTTGATCCACCGAGTAATCCTTTTAAAAAATTTGTTGTGGTTCCCACCATAGATTCCGTATTCGATGCACTCAAAATTTCTGATTCTGTTGGCATTAAAATTTTGAAATTTCGAATTTCCACATCAGGTAAAACTGCAGGGATTTCTTTTTTTTGGACAAATGGAAAACTTAGCGAATCCTTTCCTAAAAGTTGCCACTGTTTGGGAATGGCAACTTTCATATTTCCTTCCGCACTGACTTCTAACATTGGTTTTGTGGGAAATTTTTTATATAATTGGACTAAGTCAGTATATTTTAATTTTACTTCTAAAGGCAGGGCTTTTGTTTTTTTTGCTTCAATGACTCCCAAATCTGTTTTGACTTGAGACAATTTCATTCCTTCAATTTTGATATCCATATCCAAAAAGGAACTAGGAAGGGAAACTGGGTATGGATTGGTTACCGATGTTTCCACCCCAAGGGTGATGTCTGTAAACGTAATTTGTTTGATATGCAGGGATTCAAAAGAAAATTCAGGTGTTGGGATTTTGTCTTGGAGGACACCGAGTAAAGAACATTGAAAGTGTAAAAAAAGGAGAATGAGGAAAAGGATACGTTTCATGAGAGAAGAATTGATCCGAAAAAAAACATTCTGTCAAGAGAATTGGACCTCGAGTACCACAGGGGCATGGTCTGACATCACTGGTTCTTTTGCAATTTTAGAGGTTAATAATTGAACAGACTTTGATTTTGTGACAAAAAAATAATCAATCCTCCAACCCTTATTGTTTTTCCTAGCTTGGAACCTGTAGGTCCACCAAGAGTATTCATCCTTAGTGTCCGGGTGGAGTGTACGAAAACAGTCAAAAAAACCTAAGTTTAGAAAATCGGTCATCCATTTCCGCTCTTCAGGTAAAAAACCCGAATTTTTTTCATTCCCTTTTGGGTTGTGGATGTCCATTGCCGTATGGGCAATATTGACATCACCACAAACAAAGAGTGGTTTTTTCTTTTTTAAAAATGGCTTTGCGAGATCCATAAACGCATCTAAAAATTGGTATTTGATCTTTTGGCGTTCTTCTCCACTCGTTCCGGAAGGAAAATACAAATTCCAAAGGTAAAACTCATCAAATTCCAGAAAAACAGAACGACCTTCTGTGCGAAAAATCCCATCTCCATACCCAATGGACACTGATTTTGGTTTTCGTTTGGTCAAAACTGCACATCCACTGTATCCAGGTTTTTCTGCGAGACAGAAATAAATTTCATAACCCAGTTCTCGAAACTCATCCCTAACAATTTCTTTTTCGGGAGCCTTCGTTTCTTGGAAACAAATCATGTCAGGATTTTCGTGACGTATAAATTCGAGTAAACCTTTGCTGAGACTGGAACGAATTCCGTTGCAATTTAACGTGATGATTTTCATCTAGAAATGAGATCGATTGAAAGCCTATTTAAGTCGATACTAAAAACAGTATGTTAGAAATTTCTGCCGAAATTCCGTTCCTTAGAACGTCCAAACTCACATTTCTTGTCTGGGATGAGACTCCTGGAAGTTTAGAATCATGGAATGGGGACGACGGGATTACTATATTCTTCCAAACACGAAGGACAAGGGAATTGGAGTTCCGTTTTGGGCCACCTCCATGGGGGATTCAATTTCCTAACAATCGATTTGAATACCCTTATGTTTCCATTCATCAAATTTCATCTAATAAGTATTTGGCGAAAGCTCTATCAAACGCAAGTGAAGGAAAAAACCTTTTTGTCATTTATCCTAAGTCTTCGGAAACGGAAGTAAGGTCTGTATTTGCAAGACTTGAGTATTTATATGATGATCGAATTTCACCTGATCGAATTTCTCATAAATTTGGACTGACAGGAAAAACTAGTTCCTTACCTGAAATTGGCAGTGGTAAAACCAAGGAAATTGAAACCAAGGTTTTATCCTTCCCACCATTGGAACTTGTTGGCAGTTCAGGGAAATCAAAAATTCGTCAATTGGAATTAACTAGTGTTAGTGTGGGTGAAAATGGTACTTCCAATGGCCACCATCCTACGGAATCTCTTTTACCAAGTTCAGAAACTGGATTAGAAAAAGAATCGGTAGTAACGGAAGTGGAAACCGATCCGAATCACCCTTATGATTTGATTGAATCCTCATTTGCCTCTGATGGAGAGGAATTCCCATCAAATACATTGCATCCAAAAGATGGCGAGCATTTATTAGGTGAAGTGCCATTGGAAGGAATCAAACCAAATCCAGAATCGAAAGACAATAAATCAGATGAAATCGAATCTAATCTGCCAATTGATTCGACTGTAAATACGAAGTTTTCTCTACAATTAAAGATGATGGGAGTGATTAGCCTACTATTTGTTTTATCAGTAGCTAGTATCATTATTTTTGCTTCTTTTTATTTTAAACGTTCCATTGAACTCCAGTTACGTGACAATAATATTCGAATTGCAGAAATTATTGGATCCAAAGTAAAATCAGATATTTTAGGAGTTGTGGAAAAAGGCCGCCAAATTGCCATCACTCTCACCACACAAGGACTGCCTGAAGAAGATCGTAAATTACTCCTCAAAACCTTTTTCCAAAATGATAAGGAATTTATCTATTTAGGAATTTTTGAAAAGAGGGACAACATCCTCGTCATGAAACGAGAGGTGTTTAATGAAGAAGAACTCAAAAAAAGTGCCGTCACGGAAGATGACTTTCATGCAGTTGTCAACAGAAACCGTGATGCCTTAGCGGAAGCCTTTAATGGCCAAGCCGTTCTCCTCAATTCAAGTCCCGGGTTTGTGGAACCATCCTTTGCCATTGCCATTCCCACAGCAGAAAATGGTGAATTAGACAATGCTCTTGTCATCATTGTCAAGTTAGACAAAATCATTGGTGCATTTTCTAAAAAGGGAATTGAAACAACATTTTTAGTGAACGGTTCTGGAACGGTCCTTGCTCATCCAAAAGAAGACTTAGTGCTTGCTGCAACCGATTTAACATCAATGCCCATCGTCAAAACGATGCTCACGAGTGCACCAAGCACAGGACAGATGAGTTATCAGGATGAGGAGTTAGGTGGTTCCTATCTAGGTTCCTTCCAAAAAATTGGATTTGCTGATGCAGGTGTAATCACGATTGTATCAGAAGAAAAGGCATTTGCAGATGTTTACAAAAGCCAAAAAACAAACCTTTACATAGCAGGCATTGGGTTATGTTCTGCTCTTATTTTTGTGTTTTTCTTCTCAAAAACGATTACAAAACCCGTATTGCAATTGTTAACTGCTACTCTAGAGATTGCAAAAGGTAATTTTAAAATTGGAATCAAACCTACAACCCAAGATGAAGTTGGTTTATTAACAAAATACTTTATCGATATGGGCCAAGGTTTAGAAGAAAGGGAAAAGGTTAAGAACATCTTAGGTAGTATGATTGATCCAGTTGTGGTCCAAGAAGCCATGGTTGATCTTGCTGCTTTAAAACGCGGATCAGAAACTCTTATCACTGCTTTTTTCTCAGACGTTGCTAGTTTTTCTACAATTTCCGAACAGTTAAAAAGTGCTGACCTCGCTGCACTTCTGAATGAATACCTGTCAGCAATGACTCTAATTTTGAAAAAACACGAGGGTGTTTTGGACAAATACATTGGAGATGCGATTGTTGGGATCTTTAACGCACCAGTACCTGTTGCAGACCATGAACTGAAAGCGGCAAGAGCTAGTGTGGATATGGTTTTGAAATTACAAGAGTTAAGGGAATACTGGACCACAAATAATCTTTACTCCAAAGAAGCTCAAATGATGGATGCAAGGATTGGTCTTAATTCTGGCCCAGCAAAGGTTGGTTTTATGGGAACCGATGCCCTTGCGTCTTACACGATGATGGGTGATACCGTCAATTTAGCGGCACGACTCGAAGCTGCTGGTAAGGATTATGGTGTGAATATCCTCATCACAGATCCGATTCGTGAAAAAATCCAAGAAGAGATGATCACTAGGTATGTGGACTTGGTTCGTGTGAAAGGTAAAAACGAACCAGTTCGTATCCATGAATTAGTAGGGTATAAATCCCTTGTAACTCCCAATGTAGTGGAAGCGGTCGAATTGTATGAAGTCGGGTTTAAAGAATACCTAAATCAAAATTGGGCAAAAGCAATCCAGTTGTTTCATGATTCCGAAAGAAGTAAAGGCACAAAAGATAAATCGTGTCATATGTTAATTGAACGATGTGAAGAGTACAGTTTCAGTTCCCCTGGAAAAGATTGGGACGGGGTGTTCACTAGGACACATAAATAATACCATGCGTTTGTTAAATGATACAAGATTTGTAGTAACCGCATTATTAATACTAATTTTGCTGTTTTCTGTTTTACTGTATCGTAATTTAAATTTTAGAGCCAATGATTCCAGTGAACCAACAATAGGTGTCATTACGTTTAAGAATAAGACGGTTTTACGCAAGTACAATGATGCTGTTGTATGGGATTTAATTGAATCCAAAACAGAAGTGAAAAATAGAGATACGATCCGAACAGAAGGGTTGTCCGATGCCGTTTTAACTTTAAATGACGGGACAAAGATCAACATTTCAGAAAATTCCATGATCTTACTCGATCTATCCGACAAAAACATCAATATTAATTTTGCCTACGGTTCCTTTGAGGCAGCAAGGGTGTCTGGGTCTTCTGGTGATGTCAAAATGAATATCACTGCGGGTGACAAAACTGTTGAAGTCACCAATGGTGATGTAAAACTCGATAAAACAAAATCAGAATTAAATATCAAAGTTGACCAAGGGGAAGCGAAAGTGACCTCCAATGGAAAAGAAGAAACAATTGCCAAAGACCAAGTTGCCAATGTTTCCGAATCTGGTGTTAAAGTTGCCAAACAATTGTTTCGTCTTGTCAGTCCAGAAGATAGAAAGAATATTCTTTCTGAAGCTGGAGTGGAACGGATTTACTTTTCAATTTCAGGATGGAATTCGGATTCAGTAAAACGTGCTTCTCCTATGATCGAAGTTTCTCTTTTCCCTGATTTTTCCAAATCAATTATCGGAGAAAAGTTAACATCCGCTAATCTTGCAAAAAAAATGGAGCCAGGTTCTTATTACTGGAGAGTTTCTTACAATGATCCAATTACACAATCTAGATCCGTGACAGAAGTATTCCAATTTAGAATTTTAAATGATCCGTCATTGAAATTATTATCACCTAAAAATGAAGAAGTGATAACCTACTCAAATGAAACTCCTGTTGTAAGATTTGTTTGGAATGTTTTGGATTTATATTCTTCCTATTCCGTTCAAATTGCTCGTGATAAGGCTTTTACAGATATTGTCACCTTAAAACAAACACAAAACCAATCTTTGGCGTTTGATAATTTAAAAGAAGGGACTTATTATGCGAAAATAAAAGCGAAGTCGAGTTTACCTGGAATCGAGGATAAAACGTCAGCAGTAATTTCCTTTCAAATTCAGAAAAAAACAAATAGCTCACCACCTGAATTATTAGAACCGAGTAAGGGTAAGGTGATTGCAGAAGAACAAACCAAATCACAATTATTTTTTTCATGGAAAGATGATAAGGATTTCGATTCTTACCAATGGGAGTTGAGTAGTGATGTTAATTTTTCTTCCATTCTCCAAACAGAAAAAATTAAGAATAATTTTTTTAAATCCACAACAGGTTTAAAACTTGGTAACTATTTTTGGAGAGTCAAAGGGATCACTAACGAAGGCACTCGGATTGATTCCAAATCTTCTTCTTTTACTGTCATTGCAAAAGAGGAATTAGAATTAATCTCACCAACCCAATCTGCAGAAGTTGAAGTTGATGACCGAAATCTTGTGGTTCTCAAATGGAAAAAACTGACTGGAAAATCGAACTATGAGATTCAAGTTTCCAAACAAGCCGACTTTCAAAGTTTATTAGTGAAAGAATCTGTGGTTGGGAATTATTATGAATTTAAATCAAAGGATTTTGGAAAATTCTATTGGCGAGTGAAACTTGCAGAAGATGAATCCACAGTCAGTCCCATAAGAAATTTCCAAATGGTATCTAATATTGAACCTCCTAATTTATTGTCACCAGGGAGAAATGAAACAATTGATCTTTTCACAAAAAATTACATCAGTTTCTCTTGGAAACCAGTGGAAAAAGCTTCAGCATATCGATTGAAACTCATCGATGTTTCAGGCATTCGAGAAAAAATAATTCTGAATGAACGAATTACATCGAATCGATTTCAAATGAATGAAATCCAAAAATTAAATGTAGGTCGATTTCGATGGGAAGTTTCCTCCTTTTATAAGGCGAATGATGGTTCAGAAAGAGAATCCGTTTCTAACAAACAGGATTTTTTCATCTCTGTTCCCGAACTTAAAATTCCGAAAATCCTTACACCAGGTACCATCTATGTGGAATAAAAAAGGGATTATACTTTTCATTTTCATATTGATTGGTTTTCCTATTTGGGGAGAACCAGACGGAGAAGAGGACACACAACACCAGTTACGTTGGATGGAAGTGGAAGGTGCTACTGGTTATGTGTTAGAAATTAAAAATTCCAGCGGTTATTTGGTTCTATCTGAAAAAGTAAAAGGAACAAGTTATGATTTGGTCAATTATACTTCTGGTGTTTATGAACACCGAGTGGCGGTGATCAACAAACTAGGAAAAGTTGGCAGTTATTCTGATTGGGTGAAATTTGAAGTAGTTGTTTCTCGAGTTCCCACTCTTTCCAAGGACTCAGTGTATTCCGTATCTAAGGAAGAAAAAGAAAAAGTTTTTTTACTCGAAGGAAAAGATTTTATCCATCCCATGAAAGTGTACATGGTTACTGGAGGGAAACGAATCCCAGCTAAAAAAGTAGTGATTGAATCTGATTCGATTGCAAAGGCAACATTTGCAGTTGATCCTGATACAGACACAGGGGTTTATGATTTGGTCTTAGAAAATCCTCGGAATAAAACCCTGACTGTGAAACAACGTGTTGTTTTGTCTGATTCAAAGGAAAGAGCAAGTAGTTTTGCAAAACGGCAAGAGAAAATCATACGGAAAGAAATACCTGAGGATTATTATGAAACTCCATATTGGTCTACTTTGTGGCGATCTTCTGTTTTACCTGGTTGGGGGCAAAAATACATTGATGGTAAGGATTGGAAATTGTATGTGTATCCAGCCATTGCTGTTTCGGCAGTTGCGGTGTATGCAAATTCGTACAATCGTTTTTTAGCGGCGAGGTCCGATTACCAATCCGCCGTCCTCCTTGGAGCCGTACTCGCTGACCGAGCTGACACACAAGTTTTATGGTTACTCAATCGAACGAATGCAGAGTCAAGTTTTAATCGCGCAAAATCAGAGTTAGGTGTGATCCAAGCAGGAGCGGGGATCCTTGGTGCGTTTTTAATTTATAATTTGGTAGATTCGTATTTTTCTGCCAAAAGGAATGTGGCGACGTATGAACCAGGATTTCCTCTTGGAAGTGAAAACCAAAGAGTGTATGCGTCGATGGTCCCTGAGTCTGGTTTTTCCCAAACCAAATTGGTTAGGGATGTAGGTTCCCGTTACCAAATCGAAATCTCCTCTCGTTTTTGACAAAAAGCTTGTTTAGGAAGGCACTTCCTTCCAAGCTGAAATTATGCCGATTCCTATTCTTTCCTGTGATCGAAATTCTAAAGAGGTATACTCACGTTTTCTCTCGGGTGCAAGGGAAGACTTAAGTTCCGCAACGAGTCGGATTTTACCCATTCTAGAAGATGTGCGAACCAAAGGGGATTCTGCTCTTTTTTCTTATACAGAAAAGTTTGATGGCATCAAACTTTCGAAACTTACAATCAACCCAAAAGAAATCCAAACGAATGTTGATTCTAAAACCAAGGAAGCTTTTTTAAGAGCAAAAACCAATATTGAAACCTTCCACATGGCCCAAAAACGAGAGGCTTGGTCCAAGGTGATCGATGGAAATCGTTTGGGTGTCAAATACACTGCCATTCCTTCTCTTGCTGTTTATGCTCCCGGCGGGAAGGCTTTGTATCCTTCTAGTGTGCTTATGGGAATCATCCCAGCAAAAATTGCAGGTGTTAAATCGATCCAACTCATCACACCACCACAAAAAGAAGGAATCCCAGAGATTTTAGTTTGGCTTGCCCAGATTTTGGAGATTGACCGGATTGTGACTGTTGGTGGTGCTCAAGGCATAGCAGCAGCTGCATATGGAACCGAGTCAGTTCCCAAATCAGAGTTCATCGTGGGACCCGGGAATTCCTATGTTGCCGCCGCCAAATCCTACTTAAGTGGCCAAGGACTGATTGGAATTGATAGCCCTGCAGGTCCAAGTGAAGTTTGTATCATTGCCGATGGAACATCAAATCCAAAATGGATCGCCTGTGATATGTTATCCCAAGCAGAACATGGTGAAGATAGTTCTGCGATTTTACTCACCACAGAGGTTTCCCTTGCAGAAAAAGTAAGAGACGAATTGGAAATCGCATTTCGTGAACGTCCCAAACGATTGGAAATGAAACAAAAGGCAATTTATGAAAATTCCAGCATTCTTGTATTCCCTACAATGGAGGATTGTATCTGGTTTTCGAATGAATTGGCACCAGAACATTTAGAAATCCAAACAAGGGATAATGATTCTGTATTTGCCAAAATTGAACATGCAGGGAGTGTCTTTTTAGGACCTTATTCTCCAGTAGCGATGGGAGATTATATTTCTGGGACCAATCATATTTTACCAACAGCTAGAGGCAGTCGGATTTACTCTTCTCTGGGTGTGGATACGTTTTTAAAACGAGTCACCTTCCAAGAAGTCACAAAGGAATCACTCGAAACTTTATACCCTTTTGTGAAACTGATGTCGGAATTGGAAGGTTTGGATGAAGAACATGGGACCAGTGTCAAAGTGAGAACCAAAGGCCAAACATGAAAGTTGTCTCCGAAATTTCAGAATTAAAAAAAATCATTCAAGAATGGAAACAACAAAAGGAAACCCTTGGATTTTGCCCTACAATGGGAACCCTTCATGCGGGCCATATGGATTTGGTAAACCATTCAAAACAACAATGTACAAAAACCATTGTCTCCATTTTCATCAATCCAACCCAATTCAATGATCCAAAGGATTTTGAAGCCTATCCCATCAACACAGAAGCTGATTTAAAGTTATGTGAAGAAAATGGGGTTGATTTAGTATTTTTGCCTAGTGTTGGTGTCATGTACCCAAAAACGGAGACACCCATCCAAATGAGCATTCCGTCGCTACAAACAACACTTTGCGGAAGGACAAGGCCCGGGCATTTTGAAGGTGTACTTCAGATTGTTTCAAAGCTCTTTCATCTAACAGAGCCAGACTATGGTTTTTTTGGTTTAAAAGATTACCAACAGTTCAGAGTGATTTCCTCTCTTGTTGAGGAACTCAATTTTCCCATGAAAATTGTAGGCGTCCCTACGAAAAGAGAAGTTGATGGACTGGCCATGAGTTCTAGGAACCTTCGTTTATCAAAAAAAGATAGAGAAACGGCAACCCTAGTTCCAAGGATGTTCCAACTTGCCAAAAAGACACTGTTAGGTGGTGAAAAAAACATAACGGTATGGAAGGAAATCCTTTCTGATTTTCTGTTAACAGGACAGAAAGTTAAAATTGATTATTTAGAAGTTGTGGATCCCATTACACTACAACCTATCACCGAACTCAAAGGGAATGTATTACTGGCAACTGCTGTTTTTGTAGGTGATGTACGTTTGATCGACAACGAAGTAATCGTTTGTCCCGAATGATCCAAAATGACAAAAGAAATTCAAATTAGACCCTACGTACCAAAAGAAGTTTTTGCAGAAGCAAAAAACACTCTTGTAAGTCTCAGTGGTATCCCTGAGTCTGCTCATTCCTTTGTCACGAGTGAACTCTTCCAAAATAAATACGCAAAAAATACTTTTGTCGTCATCCTACCAACAAACCAAGATGCAGAAAGTTTTTCACGAGAACTTTTAAGTTTTGTTCCAAAAGATATTATTTATTTTTTTCCAGGCCCTGAGAATATTCCCTACGAATATACCAAATGGCAAGCCGAGTGGAAACGAGATCGTATACTAACAATTAATCGAATTTTAACAGGTGATCGTTGTTTGGTGGTAACTTCGGTATCTTCTTTTCTTCGTAAACTTCCAAACAAAGAAAGCTTAAAAGGAAAATCGATTACCTTAAAACTTGGGGTTGATTTTCCATTGGAATCTTTATTGTTTGAACTTGTACAACTTGGATACCATCGGGAAGAAGTTTGTGAACAATTTGGTCATTTTAGTTTAAAAGGTGGAATTCTTGATATTTACACACCGTATTTGCCAAATCCAGTAAGGATTGATTTTTTTGGTGATACTGTAGATGAAATCAGAACATTTGATCCAAACACTCAAAAATCAATTTCCAAAATTACTGAAATCGTAATTACTGCTGCTAACGAAACGATTGTTACAAAAAGTGAATTAGAAAAATACCATACTCTATTAAAAGAATATACTGATAAACGACTTCCTGTAGATTCCGAAATTGAAATCATCGAGGAACATTTGCCACTCGTGAGAAAACAAGAAGGTTTTTTAGAATTTTTTAAAGAATCACCCATTCTTATTTTCCCTAAGCTTCAGGAAACAAAAGAAAGATCGTATGGAATGGAGAGGGAATACAATACCTTATTTGAGAAAAAAAAAGAAGAATCCGTTTGTTTACCTCCGGAAGAATTATTATCGTTTGGTACCGAATGGGACGCCTTAACTTCTGAAGAAACGAAAGGAATCCAATTCACACTTCTTCCAAATCTAACACATAATTTTGGTTATGCACCCATCACAGAGGTAAAAGGTTTCCGAGGTAAAATCAGAGAAGCTAAGGAACATTTTTTAGAATTACTTTCTGAAAATCCAAATCATAGTATTTATATCACGTCTTCATTTCTCGCACAAATGTTGCGATTGAAGGGTTTATTTTCTGAAACAGAAGTAAATACCATTGGAGAAAATTCGGAAGAACCAACCCCATTTCCCTTTGGTAATACGAAACCGGGGATCCATTTGATTTTATCTGACTTAAAACGTGGGTTTCATTTGGTGGAAAATGGTATCCACGTTTTTACAGATAATGATTTGTTTGGACGTCAATACAAACGTAAAACTCGTTATAAAAAACAATCCTCTCAAATGATCGAATCCTTCATTGATTTAAAAGAAGGGGATTACATCGTTCATGTG
Organism: Leptospira limi; assembly: GCF_026151395.1. Taxonomy (NCBI): domain Bacteria; kingdom Pseudomonadati; phylum Spirochaetota; class Leptospiria; order Leptospirales; family Leptospiraceae; genus Leptospira; species Leptospira limi. Next base: position 2,508,737 of record NZ_JAMQPV010000001.1, on the reverse strand, counting down.
AATCATGGAGTGGGCCGTTTCATTAAAATGGAACGAACAAAAGCCGATGGAAAGGAAAGAGATTTTCTTAAGTTGGAATATGCTGGTGGTGATAGTTTATTTGTTCCATTGGATCAAATTTCCCTTGTACAAAAATACATTGGAGGGACAGATTCTCCTAAACTCGATACGTTAGGTAAAAATTCTTGGAAAAAAGCTAAGGAACGGGTTCAAGAGTCCGTAGATAAACTTGCCGAAGAACTCGTGTTACTTTATTCGAATCGAATGAAGTTAAATGGTTTTGCATTTCCTCCTGATACAATTTGGCAGGAAGAGTTTGAGGCTGCATTTGAATTTGAAGAGACACCAGATCAAATTTCAGCAATTGAAGCCGTTAAACAAGACTTAGAGTCATCGCGACCAATGGATCGTTTGGTATGTGGTGATGTTGGGTATGGGAAGACAGAAGTTGCAATTCGCGCTGCATTTAAAGTAATCATGGCTGGTAAACAAGTGATGTTACTCACGCCAACAACCATTCTTTCACTCCAACATTTTAATACATTCAAACAGAGGTATGAAAACTATCCGATTAAAATCGCTTTTGTTTCTAGATTTAGATCTCCTGCAGAGATACGTGAAGATTTAAAAAATTTTACGGAAGGTAAAATTGATATGTTAATTGGAACACATGCAATTTTGTCTTCTAAGGTGAAACCAAAAAATTTGGGACTACTCATCATTGATGAAGAGCAAAAATTTGGTGTCACTCATAAGGAATCGATTAAAAAATTCAAAAACCTTGTTGATGTTTTAACATTAACGGCAACACCAATTCCAAGAACCTTACATATGGCACTCACGGGAATTCGAGAACTTTCAATCATTTCTACTGCGCCTAAAAATAGACAAAGTGTCGAAACATATGTTTTAGAAGAAGATGATACCCTAATCCAAGAGGCGATTCGGAAGGAAATTGAGAGGGGTGGACAAGTTTTTTATTTATACAACCGAGTGGAGTCAATTGAAGAGGAAGCATCTTATGTAAGGTCTTTAGTCCCTGAAGTTTCAGTTGGTATTTTGCATGGACAATTGACTGAAGATGAAATCGAAGAAACTCTAGTCGATTTTTATGAACGAAAGTATGATATTTTAGTAACGACCACGATCATTGAATCGGGTATAGACATGCCAAATGTCAATACCTTAATTGTGAAACGAGCTGATATGTTTGGTTTGTCCCAATTGTACCAAATCCGAGGTCGAGTGGGAAGGTCAGATCGAAAAGCATATGCATATATGTTTTATCCTTCCAAGAAACTGATGACGGAACTTGCCGAAAAAAGACTGAATACAATCTTCGAATACCAAGAGTTAGGTTCTGGATTTAAGGTAGCGATGCGAGATTTGGAAATCCGCGGAGCAGGGAATTTACTGGGAAAAGAGCAGTCTGGCGATATCATGGAAGTTGGATTTGATCTTTATGTAAAAATGTTAGAAGAGTCCATCTCTAGAATCAAAGGGGAAGAGGTTCGAGTCGAAGTCCGAACTGCTGTGAATTTAAAAACCAATTTTTATCTTCCTGATGAATACATCCCTGACACAAAACAGAAAATCGAATTTTATAAACGATTTGAAGGGTCTGCAAATTTAGATGAAATCGAAGAATTGGCTCTTGAGATGGAAGATCGATTTGGCGAACTCCCTCAGATTGCAAAAACCTTTGTCGAATTGGAAAAAATCAGAACATTATCTTCCAATTTAGGTTTCGAATTTGTGACAGAAAAACCAGAAGAGGTTTTGTTCAAATGTGGAACTTACTTCAGGGGGAATCCGGACAGAGTGATCCAGGCTATGGGCCAATTTAAGGGGCTGACCATTGCTCCATCTGAACCATCTGTTCTTCGTTATACGAATATCGAAAAAGATGATTTGAAAAAAATCAAAAAACTTTTGGGCATTTTGGAATTTTTAGCCGCTTAATTTTTAAGCATAGGAATCAAGTTTTGGTTGGCAAAAAAAGATAGACATTGAGGGAATTGGAGAAACCATCATCTCAAATCTATTTTGGCAATAAAATAATATGAAAAAAATCCTTCCTTTGTTTGTGTTTTTGGCATCTTTCGCCCTAGTACAGTGTTCTGACTCTTCACCAGTCATTGAAACCTTAGACAACCACAAGATTACAGTAAAAGACTTCGAAGCAGCATACGATACTGCCCTAGATTCAATTAGCCGTTTACAGAATATCGAAAAGAAAACTCTTTTAGAATTCATTGAAAAAGACATTAGCGAAGTCCCACCAAATTTCCAAGACCTCAATTACCAACTCCAGAAGAAAAATTTCTACCAAACATACAGACAGATGATTATGACTCGTTTGGTTGCAGAAAAGAATGGTTTTATTTCACGGCCTGATGTTGCAGAAGTAATCAAACAAGTTGAGATGCAAACAATTGCGCAAATGTATGTTTCTGAACAAGTTGAGAAAAAAATTCAAATCACAGAAGAACAAGCATTAGCGGAATGTGAAAGAATGAGAAAGTTGGATCGTAATTTTAATTTAACGATCGACAAATGCAAAACATTCGCAAAAGCACAGTTAAAACAAATGCAAACGAGAGAATACCTTCCTTTAGTAGTAGAAAGAATTAAAGAGGAAGTTAGCATCAAACGAAATGAGAAGTTTGATTTGGATGCATATCTTGCTCCAAAGAAAAAAGTAGAAGAACAACCAGCTCCAACACAAACTCCAAATAACTAAGTTTAAATGGATAATACTATAAATGCGTTTTTACGTGGCATCATAGAAGCTGCCACGGAATTTTTGCCAGTGTCTTCCACTGGCCATTTGTTTTTATTTAGTTATTTTTTCCCTTTCCAGAACCTTTCTGTTCCTCACGAAGCGTTTGAGGATTTGTATGATATATTCATACAAACTGGTGCCATTTTATCCGTTGTTGTTTTGTATTATAAAACACTTTGGAGCCACTTGAAAATGGCGGTTCAGTATGGATTCAAACAAACCAATGACAGAACTGGTTACCAATTTTATTTAAATTTAATGATCGGTATTTTACCAATACTCGTATTAGGATTTGTTTTTAAATCCCAACTCGATCAAATTAAAATGAGACCTGATTTACTCTTAATTCTCGGCGTATCATGGTTCGTCGGTGGAATACTCATGGTCATTGTTGAAAAGAGACATTTAGACGAAAGCCATGGTAAGGTAATTGGACTCAAAGAATCAATCATTGTTGGTTTTTTACAATGTTTTGCATTGATTCCAGGTGTATCTAGGTCTGCAGCGACTATCATATCAGCAAGAACGTTGGGTGTATCAAAGAAAGATAGCGCCGAGTTTTCCTTTTTTCTTGCCATTCCAGTTTTAAGTTTGGCAGGTTTGTATAAATTATACAAACACCGTCATATTTTAAATTCAGAAACCATTGGTCTTTTACTATTTGGAAGTATTATCTCCTTTGTTATTTGTTACTTTATCATCCGCCTTTTTATGGCCTTTATACGCAGAAGGAGTTTTATTTCTTTTGGAGTGTATAGGATTATACTTGGAACATTGGTTATACAATATTTCCTTCGTGGCTAAGAAATTCTAAATAAAAACTTTTTTTATCAAAGTTTTCTGTGTGGTCTAATAATCGAAAAAATAATTTTGTATTTTGTTTGTGAGTTTTATTCCTTAAAAATAATCGTTCACACCAGATGATTGCATCATCGATCTTACCCATTTGGAATTCAGATTTAGCGATCATATACAATAGATTTTCTTTCGACTGGTTTTCATGGAATGCAAGTTTGAGATGGTTTAATGCTTCTATCCACTTCTTCTCGTGAAAATAGATTTTCCCAGCCAATGAATGAAAGTTCGGATGGGAAAATTGAGTGAGAAGGGGAATCAATTCCGAGAGTGCTTTTTCATGATTTCCTTTTTTGGCATCAGATTGAATTGTTAGGAATTTTGTACGAATTTCTTCGGATATCGAAAGTTTTGGCATTTCTGATTGGTAACATATCCTTAAAAAAGATACATCATCCGTAATTTCTCCGTTATTTTCAATTTCTTTCACAAGTGGTAGGAGTTTTCCTTCCGTTCTTTCTACAAATCGTAGTATCAATGTTTCATCTTCATTGATATAGCGGTTCTCTGAACCATTCATTAATCCGATATCATCTCTTCCATCGGAACCAACGAGTAGAACATCACCATCTAATAGTGAGAATGTTTTGATCTGGAAATGTGAATTGTTTCTTGGGAATCCAAGTTTACGCATAGAAAGTTCTGTTTCGATAAAGGAAGCTACACCGTCTCTGTATAAAATACTCCAAGGGTGCTCAGCATTGATATAGTAAATATATCCATTTTTACCAACCATACCAAGTACCACACTCGATAACATGGAACCATCAAAACTTGCGAATACAGATTGTAATTCTACATAAAGATCCTTTAACCAAAGTTCAGGTGGTCTTTTTTTGGTGTAACTGGATTTTGCTCTAGATAAGACAGCTTGGAATACAACACCTAACACAAGGGCTCCTCCAGCACCTTGTATTGATTTTCCCATTGCATCGGCATTGGCAAAAACAGTATACTCACCCGATTCTAAATGAATCGAACCAACAATACAAATATCTCCACCAATTTCGCCATTTTTCCCTCGAAATTGAAATTTTTTCTTTTGGTTGGTATAAGATTCTATTTTGATTTCAGGGATTTTATTTTCAATTCGTGCTAATGGTTGGATGAGAAGTGAAGTTAAAAAATAATCTCCATCTTGTTTTTCTTTTAAGATTTGTAATTGGTTGAGTGATTCATTTAGTGCATCCGTTCGATCCTCAACTTTTTTCTCTAAGTTTTTATTAAGGTCTTCAAATTCTTCATTCAATTTGACAAAAGAATTAGCAAGGATCATAGCAAGTGAGATGTTAAAGAACAAAAATGCATATCCCATAATACGAGGGAATACCCAATAATTACGATTTGTTGCTGTATCAATGATGGCTGCAATTAAGACGATGGTGAGTCCTATCGTAATGTAGATTGCTCGTTTTTCTTTTTTTCTCAAATTGCGAATCAAAATTGAAAATATGAGTATTATATAAAGGATCCATGTCGGTTGCACTAAATTGGAGAGAACAAAATTAAATTGTTCTATATTATTCGAAATTAAGAAAAAGGAAAAGATCACCAATTGAAATCCATCTAAAATTTTCGCAAAAAGTACGTATCTATCTTCAAATAAAGTACGCAAAAAATGGTACATGAATGGAATGAGTAACAAAATTGTTAAATATTCCAATTTTTTCATATCTAAGAATGAAAATCCTAGTTCATATTTTAATTGGTTTCTTAAAAAATTATAAAGTACGAATGAGAAGGAAAAGAGTGAAAAGAATAAATTTTCCCTGTCCTTTCTCCTTCTGATAAACAAAAATAAAAAGTAACTTCCAACAGTAATATATACTGTGAGGAAAATTAATTTTATGAATTCATCTTTATAAAATCGATTTTGGATGTCGGTACTCGGACCTAATAATGTTTCGTCTTGTTCAATCCCACCTGAATTTTGGAAATACAGTTGGATTTTGATTAATAAAAGATTCTTTTTTTGGGGTAGAATCAGAAGGGATGGAATTGGATAAATTCTCAATTTATCATAATTTTGTGGAAACGGAGAATCCCATTTTCCAGTTTTCCCAATCAGTTTTCCATTTAAATAAGTTCTGTCACGGTCATTGATGATCCCAAGGCGAAAGCTATATTGAGTGTTTGGATCTACATTCATTTCGATCCATTTCGCTAAAATCACGGTCCTTTTCTGTTTTTCATTTCCTTTGGAAGGGAATAAGTTTCCTGGAATTTTGATCCGTTTCCAATTGTAATTGGAAAAATTTTCTTCCGTTAGACTTTGAATTTCATTTTCTGTTAGTCCAGTTTCCGTAACATACCACTGGGAACTTGTATCATTTTGGTTTGAATCTAAACTTGTGATCGAATGGGGATGATTCTGGACGGTAAAATCTAAAAGTGGGCTCGATTCCAATTGGGAAAAAGAAAAGACAAGAACAATCAGTAACTTTTTTATCATATTTATAAGGGGGTAATTACTCCCGAAACATTTCGTATAAACAATTGGATGAAGAATGGTCATTCGCTTAAAGAAGAATAAAGAAAAAGCTATATTAAATTTTCATCCTTGGGTATTTTCAGGTGCCATTGATTTTGTAGAGAAACATTGTAACGCTGGTGATATCGTTGAAGTGCAATCTTCGAATGGATCTTTTTTAGGGTGGGGTTTTTATGATCCAAGTAGCCAAATCCGGATTCGGCTGTTCTCTTTTGATAAGGAAAAAGATGAAAAGTTGGATACATATTGGTTTTCCAAATGGAATCAAATCTTAAATCTGAAACGTTCCTTATTACCTAAAGATACGAATGGATTTCGTTTGTTTCATTCTGAGGGTGACGGTGTTCCTGGGATGATCGTGGATATTTATAATGATACTGCCGTTCTCCAATTAAAAATCCCAGGTGTCATCCGATTAAAGCCACTCTTAGTACAATTCTTAGAATCAGTTGGTTATCAAACGATCATTGAAAAACATGAGAAACAAGATTCGAAAAAAGGGGAAGAAGTTACCGTCGAAAAAGGTGTACTATCCGAATGTATATTTTTAGAAAATGGATATCGTTTTATTTCGGATATTGAAAAAGGTCAAAAAACTGGATTTTTTTTAGACCAAAGGGAAAATCGGGCACTCTTAGGAACATATGCAAAAAATCGAACTATACTCAATACCTTTGCTTATTCAGGTGCTTTTTCCGTATATGCATTGTTAAATGGAGCAAAGTCCGTTCATAGTCTTGATATATCAAAACAAGCGTTAGAAATTTGTGAAAAAAATTTGAAATTGAATGGAATCGGTTCTGCCATTGAAAATGGTCAACATAAGAGTATTGAACATGATTGTTTTGATTATCTAAAACAGATGGATCCTGGGTTTTATGATTGTATCATCATTGATCCACCTGCATTCACGAAAAACATTTCTACAGTGATGCAAGCAAGTAGAGGATACAAAGACATAAATATGAGGGCAATGTCCAAAATCCAAGATGGTGGGCTTATTTTTACCTTTTCTTGTTCTCAACACATTTCCTTTGACCTATTCAAAAAAATTGTTTTTGGAGCAGCCAAGGATGCAAAAAAGAGAGTTAGAATTTTACACCATTTAACCCAAAGCCCTGACCATGGGTATTCTGTGTTCCACCCAGAAGGAGAATACCTAAAAGGACTTGTGATTCAGGTTGATGGAGAAATATAAATGAAAATATTGGTGATATCTTAGAATGAAATTTACATCGCTTAGTTTCCTTTTGTTTTTTATTGTAGTGTATGCACTACACTGGTCTATCCGAGGTAAGTTTAGACTCGTATTTCTATTTTTAGCTTCATTTGTTTTTTATGCAGCTTGGTCGATTCCCTTTGCATTTCATTTTCTAACTTTAGTTTTGATTAACCATTGGTTGAACAAACAAATCTTGAAAAACAAGAACAGTTATTGGTATCCCATATCCTTATTAATCAATTTTGGAAACCTATTCCTCTTTAAATATTTTTATTTTTTGTGGTCTCTTTTATTTCAAATCACAGGGAGTTTATGGTTTTCCAATGATTCCATTCAGGTTTTCTTAAATTCACAATTTGGTTTTGATTCCATCACGTTGCCTCTTGCCATTAGTTTTTATACCTTTCAAATGGTTGCGTATACAATTGATGTCAAACGAGGGAACGCAAATGAGAATCCAAGTTTTTTACAATTTGGTTTGTTTATCTTCTTTTTCCCCCAATTGGTTGCAGGACCTATTGTAAGGCATGGTGAATTCTTTTACCAATTAGAAGTTTGGAATGCTAAAAAAGAACAATTATTTGAAGGTTATTATTTAGTCTTTCTTGGTTTATTGAAGAAGGTAGTGATTGCTGATAATTTATCCTCCATCATCGAACCTATATTTCAAAACCCAGATGCATATGATGGTGTTTCAAATGCACTAGCAATGTTTGGTTATGCGGCACGTGTTTTTTGTGATTTTAGTGGGTATACGGACCTTGCGCGTGGTTTAGGAAAATTATTAGGGATCAATTTACCTGAAAATTTTCATGCTCCTTATTTATCAGCATCTGTTCGTGAATTATGGACTCGATGGCATATGACACTTGCTACATGGATTAAAGATTATATTTATTTTCCACTCGGTGGTTCTCGGGTATCGGAATGGAGAGGCTATTTTAACCTAATCCTAACGTTTACATTGGCTGGATTTTGGCATGGCGCCAATTTTACATTTATCATTTGGGGATTTTTACATGGACTTGTGCTTAGTATCGAACGCAAGGTAGAGATTATAACCAATAAACCTAAAAAGGAAGCTGTGGTACTTTGGAAAAAATGGATAGGTATTGTTTATACTTTTCTCTTTTTTGTATTAACAATTCCATTTTTTAACGCACCGACTGTCAAAAATGCAGTTTCTATGTTGGTACGTTCTTTTGGTAATGCACCGGGGGAGAGGATTGGTCAGATAGAAAAAATTCTTTATTCCCTATTGTTAACATTTTTGCTAAACTACTTACAAACAAAACATAGTTTTCCAAGAGAATCATGGACAACAAAGGTTAGTCTATTGTTTTTATTTTTGTTCTCATTTGTCGTCACGGTTTTGTTGGGTTATTTAGCACCTGGAGGTACGGAGTTTATATACTTCCAATTTTAATATGAAAAATAGATTTCCAATTGTTTTGTTTCCAATTCTACTTGCTTTATCATTGTTTTTGTTTGATAAACTTTTTTTCCTACCAGTGATTGTTGAAAATACATATAGCTGGAAAAAAATTGAACGTAAGTTTTACGAATTAAAGGAAGACCTTTTTGAAGTTATGCTTGAGGAATCGAAAAAGAATCCTGGGAAACAAATCGGTCTTATTTTAGGAAGTTCCCGCTCAGGTGAATTTGATTCTGAAATGGTGGAAGAATTTTTTCCTAACACCAATTCTTTTAATTTTGCGGCACCTTTTGGTCCACCAAGTTTCCAAGCATATTGGTTGGAACGAGTGCTTGCTACAAACTTACCACTTCGCTATGTTTTGATTGAAGTAGATCCACTTTTATTTTCTAAATCTGCTATCGATTATTCCTTAAATGGATCGTACGATAATCTTTATGTATTGGAACATTTGGATTTTTTTAGAACGAAAACGAATGATCCATGGACCACTCACACAAAAGGTTTTTCGATTGATGAAGCAGAAGTTTATTTTCTAAAGAAATTATTTGCTTTGTATAAATACCCTTTAGATCCTACAGCAATTAAAGCCAATAACAAATTGATTGAAATTGGTTTTCTTCCGGGTATGTCAAATGGTTATACAGGTAAGGAACACAAACGCGCTTACGTTGAGAGAATCAAGATGGTGAATCGTGTCAAATTTGGTGCACTACCCAATGAAATTAAATTTGCGAATATGGATTTATTTTTGGAACGAGATGCGGAAGCAATGTACAACCAATACTTACGAGGTTCTTCCTTGTCTCCGACTCAAATTTTCTTTTTTAAGAAAATGTTACATTTATTGGAAGGAAAAGATATTCCTGTCATCGTTTATTTCCCCGCTGTTTCAGAACCTCTTCGACGAAGGATGAAAACAGATGGGTTACTCGATCGATTTAATGCGGAAGTTAGGAAGGAAGTGGAAGTAGTATCACATACACCAAATTCGAAATTCATAGTCATCGATCCGAATGAGGATGCAAATTGGAAATGTAAAGATTTTGTCGATTCACTCCACTTGAGTGGTGCTTGTTTTCCGAATTTACTACCTATTTTATTTCCGAAATCAATTCGTTAAAGGCGAGACTCTTTCCTTTTTTTTAATTGTTTCGGAATGTAAAAAAATCGGAAGAGTAGGTATCCAATACCGCTGAATCCCAAAAATAGATAGGAAAGGAAATTAAAGAGAATGTCATTTTCTTTAGACGTTTTCACTTCATTTTGGTGGAGTAAAGACTGGAACAAAACAATTCCGGAGTATAACAGTAAGTTGATAACAAGGTAGATGGTTGTTTTTTTTAATACCCATAGAGTATCTCCCATCTCTCCTTTGAATTTTGAAAACTCTCCAAGAATTTCTTGGTAGGTTTTTTTATGACCCAATCGGTAAATATCGTAAGCCTCTTCCATATCTGGGTCTTTGGCTTTTCCATCGAGTAATACAAATTCAAAATCTAATTCTGAATCATACATTTCTCTTTTGTTAGGATCACTTAAAGTCAAATAAGCCCTCGTTAATTCCAAAATTTTTTCCTTGGCTTCTGGACTCCCTGCTTTTTCAATTTGTTCCCAAAATAGTAATTCCCGTAGGTAAACCGCTTCGATGCCATTCGTAGGAAAATCTCTAGAAATTCCTAAAATTTCATAAAAAGTCTCCCGTTTTGTGTTCGGCATATACCCCTTCCTAACCATTCTTCTTTGCTTTACAAGGAATTTTCTTGGGAAAACATATCATTATGAACCCTACCTTGACAGAAAGCTTAGACAGTATTCCCTCCATCCAACTGGGAAAGGTCTATGTGGAAACTTACGGCTGCCAAATGAACGAATACGATTCAGGCATAGTAAAGGAACTATTCCGTAAGGAGAATTACGAAACCACAAATTCAGTGGAAGACAGTGATATCATATTTTTGAATACTTGTGCCGTCCGAGAAAATGCACATGCTAAGATTTATGGACGACTCCAATCTCTAGGTTACCTCAAAAAAAAGAATCCCAATTTGGTCATCGGTGTTTTGGGCTGTATGGCACAAAACTTAGGGGAAGACTTATTCAACCAAGAATTACCCCTTGATTTGATTGTGGGACCAGATAATTACAGGACTTTACCAGAACTCATTCAAAACATTCGAAAGGGTGAAAAAGATGTCCAACTCACACGTTTGTCCCGGACAGAGACGTATGATGAATTAGAGCCAAAGGTTGTGAATGGAATCCAAGCATTTGTTACCATCATGCGTGGTTGTAATAATTTTTGTACCTTCTGTGTGGTTCCTTATACTAGAGGAAGAGAAAGGAGCCGAGAACCAGAGTCCATCATCCATGAGATCAAACAGTTGGAAACGATGGGAGTCAAACAAGTCACTCTTCTTGGTCAAAATGTAAATAGTTATTCCTATGAAAATTTTGATTTTTGTGCACTTGTGGAAGAAATTCTCAAACAAACTAGTATTGAGCGAGTTCGGTTTACAAGCCCTCATCCAAAAGATTTTCCCGATCATCTCATTTCACTTATGGCAAAAGAAGAAAGATTTTCTTCTCAAATCCATATGCCACTCCAAGCAGGGAGTTCAAAAGTACTCCGAGATATGAAACGTAGTTATACAAAGGAAGAATATTTGGATTTGGTTCAAAAAATCCAATCAGTGATTCCAGATATCGGTATTACGTCTGACATCATCGTAGGATTTCCGGGAGAAACAGAAGAAGAATTCCAAGAAACATTAGAAGTAGTAAAACAAGTAAAATTTGATATGTCTTATATGTTTAAGTATTCTGAACGAGAGGGAACAATCGCAAAACGTAAGTTTATTGATGATGTCCCTGAAGAAGTTAAGAGTAAAAGATTGATCGAACTTGTTGAGCTCCAAACAAAAATTTCATTGGAGAAAAACCTAACAAAAATTGGAAAAGAATTTTCCGTTTTGGTTGAAAATACTTCAAAAAAATCAAAACAAGAGTTATGCGGTCGATCACACTGTGGTAGAATGGTAGTTTTCCCAATTCCCGAAGGAATGTCGCAAGACTTATCAGATTGGATTGGAAAAACAGTAACAGTACTCGTTGAACAAGCGACAAGTGCTACTCTCAAAGGGAAATTGATTGTCTAAACCTGTTGATTTAAGAACCGTTAGGGTTCATTCTAAAGATGATTTACCACCAGATTTTATGGTGGATACAGATAGGTTAGGTAAGTGGAAACGTTTCAAACCTTCCATTTTAAGAATTTACATTCTCAAAGAAATTCTTAGTCCGTTTTTAGTAGCTCTTTCCTTTTTCACAATGATTTATATGGCTGTCGCCATCCAGAAGATGATTGGCCTTTTTGTTGGGAAAGGTGTCGATTTTTTCCGTTTATTGGATTATATGGGTTATGTTTTTGGGAACACACTCCCCATGACAATCCCCATGGCATGTTTGATGTCTGGAATCATGGCGGCAGGTCGATTGTCTGGAGATTCAGAAATCACTGCAATGCGGGCATCAGGGGTATCGTTTCCTTATATCTACAGTAATTTTTTAGTGTTTGGTTTTATCATGACTCTTCTCGTTGGGTATCTAAATTTTTATTTAGGTCCAGAGAACACTCGTAAAATGAAGGATTTTGATAATTGGATTGCTTCTTATAATCCCTTACTTGCAATCCAACCGGGTCAATTTTCTGGGGATAAAACTCAGGATTTTTTCTCTGAGAAAGGTCGCACCATGTATTCTGGTGGTGTGGATGAAGATGGTAACCTAAGCAATGTTCAAATACGAGAATGGGCAATTTCTGCTAGTGGAACGGATTTTATCATGGTGAACAATTTGGCTGTCCCAATGGGTGGATCAAAAATGTTACAGATCATCAATGCCAAAGAAGGGTTACTTGTTGAAAAAAAGAACTCAGTTGGTGAATTCGAAAAGTCAGTTCGATTGCGGAAAGGATATGTGATTGAATGGGATCCTGAAACAAATGCGATTGGTGTTACCAATTTTATGAATGGGGAAATGGATTACAATACGCCAGCGAAAAAAGATACAAAAACCTTAAGTATCAATGTAAAACCAGATACCTTCTCCTTACCAATGTTAATCGAGATCAGAAATGCCATTGAATCGGAAGGTTTAGAAAATATTCCTGGATTGGAAATTTTAAAAGAATATGGTTTGTCCATCAAAGGGGTTGGTGGACTCAAACAAATGGTGGAACAATTCAAGTATGAACTCATCATAGGAGCCAATTCTGGAAACCAAGAAGAAATGGCACAAAAATTTGCCTTATTTACGCAGCTGTCTGAACTTCTGAATGAGTCCAAAAAAACACTCACTGGGTTTAATGTGGAAATCCACAAACGGTTCGCAACACCACTCTCTTGTCAGATATTTTTCTTTTTATCATTTCCCCTAGGTCTTGTTGTCAAACGGTCTGGAAAGGGGATGAGTTTTACTCTTGCTGTAATCTTTTTACTCATCTACTACACGTTTTTTATATTTGGTTCTGGGATTTCTTACAAAGAGAACGTTCCCGATTGGGTGGGGCCGTGGTCTGCGAATATCGTGATAGCCACCCTTTCGATTTATATCATGATCTCAAGGACTGATGCAAAATTACCAGAGTCAATTCGTAATAAGTTAGGTTTTTATTTTCGCTGGAAAGACAAGTGGGACGAAACTTGGGAAATGTTAAAAAATCGCTTCGCCAGGAAGAAATAATAGAAAATTTGCTAGAAAATTCCCCTGTCTACGGTCCCATAGAGTGTAGTTGTCATTTAGGAGATCGGGTTTGAAAACTTCTTATATTTGGAATCTTTCCCAGGGCCGTCCGTTTCCCGTAGAGCTTTGGAAACATTCAAAAATCAAGATCCAAGTGAACCAAATTGGTTTGTCAGAATTGGATCAAATCTCTATCACTCCAAACGATATTCACATCCTTTTCATGCAAGTAACGTTAAAAGAATGGAAAGAGATCCTACCCAAAATCAAATCCACTTTTGAAACGAGTCCATTTGTTTCTTTGATCTTAGTTTCTTCTGAAGATGGAGTAAACCAAATCCAAGAGATGGTACAAACCCAACCCAAATACCTAGTTTTAGAAAATCCTCTCCATGTTCGGGAACTCAGGATGATTTTGGACAGAACCATCCAATCAGAATCCTACAAAGCAGCTGCTTTAGATATAGGAAATTCCTGTTTAGAGAATGTGGGTTTTTTTGAGGGAGTATTTTCTTTAGCACACCAAGAATACGAAGAATCAAAAAAAGAAAACGAAGCTTTGCGTTCCATCCTTAAGTATGAAGAACTAGTCAAACGTTCACAAGCTGGGATTAATTCTGCTTTAGAACGTGTGAATGATATGAAAAACCAAGAGCTCATTGAGTTACATCAAAGAGTCAAAGCAATTCAACAATTGGATGAACTTCGTGAAAAAGAACTCAAACAAGCCCTTGAGTTACAAAAGGCGACAGAAGAAGTATTAAATTATTCACGAATTGAAGAAATGAATTTGGATAAAATTTTACGAGCACAAGATCGTTTATTTGAGTATACGGAACAAGAAATCAAAGAGCTGGTAGAAGAAAATAGAGCACTTAAGAAAAAACTTGGGATGGTCTAATTCAAAAATCCTTTCCCACTTTTTCCTCAATCGCCGCGTATTCTTTTGATTCGCGGCCATAATGCAATTCTGCAAATCGTAATAGATGTTTTTTCTTTAATTCTTTAAATTCATAATAGAGTTCTTGGTTTTTTGAACGAAACGCTGTTTGCTCCATTTTCTCATAGGAAAGTGCAAGGAGTCTATGTGGTTCTGCTTCCATTTCATTTTTGGATGAGATTTCAATATAACGATTTGTAAAGTCGATGACCTGTAAGTAGTTTTTAAAAGATTCTTGGTGTTTGATGTATTCTCTGTAAATACCAGACTTTAAATCTATATAGGAAGTACTTTCCTTAACCTTCGGATTCTCAATTTTATCCAACAAATTCATAGCTTTCACAAGACGAAGTGTTGTTTGAGTCCTTAATTCATAGAGTTGTTTTTGGAATTCTTTTTCTTTGTTTTCTTTTCTTGTTACTTTCTGCCATTCATAACGATCTTCGTAAAAAACTTCCTTTTTAAAATCTTCTCTTCGTTTATCGATTCCCTTCTTCCCAGTTTCAAAACCATCTAAGGCTAGTGAGTATTCTTTACTCGCGTCCGACCATCTTTTCTGAGAGTTTTTTTCATCCACAAAATCGAGAACTGGTATGGAACCGATAGCTTGGGTAGAATCACCCCAGGGAGAACCTGATTCTGGTTGGGTCGGGAGAATGGATTCAACCCTTGTTTCCGTTCCCTGTTTTGGTTCAGTGGCTCCGAGTGGAATTTGGAAAAATAAGAGGAGGAAGACCCAAAAAAATCGGCGGTGGTTTACCATTTCAGGGAAACTTTCCTTGAATCCAGGATATTGGCAAGAACTATCACTTTATGGTACTAATTCAGAGAAAAATGGAAACAACGAAAAAGATCGTTCTCATCGCGCATGACAATCGAAAAGAAGATTTACTTGATTGGGTAAAATTCAACCGAGGAACATTGAGCAAACACCATCTTTCCGCAACAGGGACAACGGGAAAATTGATCCACGAACAAATTGGTTTACCCGTGTTCCGTTTCATTTCAGGTCCACTCGGTGGAGACCAACAAATTGGTGCGAAAATTGTAGAAGATTCAATTGATTTTATGGTGTTTTTTTGGGATCCACTTTCTGCACAACCACATGATCCAGATGTGAAAGCTTTATTGCGTATTGCTGTATTATATAATATTCCAATGGCCTGTAATCGATCGAGCGCAGATTTTTTAATCTCTTCTCCTCTTATGGAAAAGGAATATAATCGGCAACTAATTGACTACGGTTCGAGAATACCCGCTAAAAATTAAAATAGGTTTCACTGAAAAATATTCAGCTGTTAGTTTATGGCGTTTTTTAAACATCAAATACAACATTGGATATAAAAAGTATTTGGAAATGGGCCAAAGGTAAAAATTAATTTCAATCTCATCGGATATTATGGATTCGTTCTCGTTTACTTTGATAAACCGATGGGTGTGTAAAAACTTAAGAAATGGTCCTTTTTCTTGGTTGTCCTGGAATAGGGAATTTTTCTCGTATTTAGTGTGTTTTGCGATCCATTCAGTAAAAAGAAAGGGAAAGATCGGAACTTTTAAAATGGCTGTTTCACCCACTTTAATGGATCCTGGTTTTTGGATCACTCTGATCCCTTGATTTGCTTTCATTAATGTTTCAAAACCAATCGGGTCTTCATGGAATTGGAATAAGCTTTCGATCGGCACTTGGAATTTTGATTGGAAAATAAATGTATCCATATTCATTAGAAGGTAAAAAATCAATTATGACTTTGTTTTTTCAGAAAAAGAATCAATCGTTTCCCAAATTACATTCCGAAGTCATCGAAAGAATAAAGGATGAGTCTATAAGGCAAAAAAAGGAACAAGTGTTATTGGTTCAATTGGTTCAGAACCAAAGCGGAGTCGGTGAAGTCCAAGTGAGTTTTGCAGATCGGATACCAGAGGATACGGATTGGATACGATTTGCAAATGAAGATTCGAAAAAAAGATTACAACATGGTGAGTTTTCCCTGGAAAAAGGAAACATATATTACCACCCCAATGTAGACTTAAAATGGAAAAACACTCCGAAAGAAACGATCTATAAGATCGAATCCAATTATCAATTTTCCAATGGGAAAGTTTATTTGGATCAAAAGAACTACGACCAGTTAGTGCCAATTTTAAAAAACTGTTTTCTTTCAGATCAAGTGGAGTCTATTTATATGGACGGAAACATTTGCCAATTGGAAATAAAATCGTTAGATGATACAAAAGAGGAAAGGATTTCAGAAGTTTTATTAACTTTCTTTTCTTCTTTTTATCCTAGTCCGTTTTTAGCACCACATCGTCCCCAGTAGCCAATTCTTTTTCCCATCCCCGTTGTTTTGGTTTGATGTTTGAAATCGACTTTCCTAAAGAAATGATTTCTCCTTCAAAAAGAGTTTTTCCTCTCCTTTGGAATACTGGTTTTGAATCCAATTTTAACCCGTCATCTTTTCCAAGAGATACTATGACTTCGTCTTTTTTTACCTTTAGAATTTTCCCTTCGATAGGTAGGGTAGATTTAATCCGTTCGGCAATTCGATGAACTATGGTAGGTAAACTATCTCTTCCTCTTTGGTTTGTTTTCCAATTGACGATGTCTTTAAGTTGATTCCGATCATAAACTGAAATATCAAATTTGATATCGCCATTCTCAATTTGGTATTTTCCATGGACCACATAACGGATTTTAGTTGCATTTCGCCTTTTGGAATCCAAGTGGTGTAAATTATCGATGGAAAATGGGATTGTTTGAGAAAAAGGATGGTAACTAGATTCTTTTAATAAATTTCGAATGGATTTAAATTCACTTCCTTCAACCACTCTTACTGATAACATATTTTTCAATTGGTATCTTAAAACTTCTGCAAAAAGGCGACCCGCTTGGAGGTGGTAGGGAAATGGACTCACTGATTCTAAATCAAAAACATAAACTTCTGGACTAAACCGAACCGATAAATCGGAAACAGAATTTGGATCGATTTGAATGAATCCTTCCTTAAATTCGATCGAATCCTTTAGATTTTTGATCACAAATTCTAATTTGTTCTGTAGTTTAAAAGAGTTTGGATCTTCTTCTCTCAGACGTAAAAGCAGATTTGTATACTTAACTGAATCACCTGATAAATTATAAAAGTCCAATAGTTCCTTTCGGATTACAGGTGTTTGGGCGCTTAAGTCCCTTGCTCTAAATAAATGGAATAAACTACTTTTATGGTATAAGGAATGTTTTTCTGCATAATAACGATCCCTTCTGTAGTCTCCCAACTCTCTTCTGAGTTTGGATTCTTCTTTCTCTGACGAAATTACATATTCTTCTGCTTCAAAACGCAATATTTCATCTAAATCATCGAGTGCTAATGCTCTTCTGTAATGGTAGGAGGCAAATTTGTTTTCACCCAATTCCCAAGCAAGATTCGCTTCAATACTATGATAAAGTTGATTTTCGGGGAACTCACGTGCAAGTTCGTAAATTCGTTTGAATGCTTTTGTTTTTAAATCTTTGTCATTATTTGCATTTGCTAAAATCAAATCATGGTATACAAAATAGAATCTAGCTTCTTCGTTTTTATCATCCAAATTTAACGCATTTTCAAGAGATTCCTTTACATTGGGTAAAATCGAAACCAGAGTCCTTGGTTGAAAGTAATTTTCATACAAAAGAACTTTTGCTTTAAAGGAGAATCCGGATGGATCATTTGGCTCTTTTTTTGTATATGAATCAATGGTTTCTAAGGCATTTTCGAATTGTTTTTTTGAAAAATACAACTCAGCTAACATTCTTAATAAATCAGAAGGTTCTCCTAATTTATCTGATAATGTTTTGATTTTATAAAGAGCAGAATCCGTTTTACCTTGTTTTAAAAGAGTTTTTGCTTCTGTGATCCTTAGTCCCGTGTGATTGGGAAATTCAGTGAGTAGGGGTTGGATTAATTCATTGACCGATTTATACTCACCATCTTGTAAATAAATTTCTGATAAACCTGTAACTGCCGGTATGTATTTGGAATCTCTTTGTAAAATATCTAAGTAAAACTTTTTACTTTCTTTATAGGATCCCAGTAAAAAACTACAATCAGCAATTCCTAACTTTGCATCGATGGAATTTCTATTTTTTTGTAAAGCAGATTGGTAGAGTGGAATGGCTTTTCTGCAATTATTGTTTGATTGGAAAATTTTAGCTTCTGCAATGTCTTCCAATGCACTGGGTTCTGAAAAAACAAATTGTGTGAAAAAAAATAGAATCCCAAATACAATGTGTTTTTTGGTTTGTTTAACGAGGTTCTGGAACAAAATAACCTCCTTCATCCCTTCCTTTTACACCTCTATGATCAACACCAATACCAATCTTAATGTATCGATTGATAAGTTCAGGATTGGTATCTGTTTTATAGGAAAGAATATAACGGTAGTCTAAATGAGATCTGAAAAGTTTGTATAAATCTCTTTCTTCCCCTTCACCATCTAAAAAGATATACTTCCCATTACTTGGCCCTGTTAAATCGGACCAAGACTCTTCAAACGATGGATTGGGATTTGTTGTTAATACATAAATCGGAATGGAATGTGCCTTCGCATAAGATACAATTCTCGATTTTTGGTATTGTAAAAAACTTTCTTCTTTAGCTTCTTTAGAAACCAAGTAAACGAGGATTTTTGGTCCCGTTTCCATTGAAAGTTTTTTTAACGCAGCAATACTTGCTTTTCCAAAATTGAATTTTTCTTCTGCTTGGCTGTCCCGAATTTTTGCCAAAATGTCTCTCAGAGAAACTGTGTCTGGTAAAATCAATTGGCTATCCTTTCCAGCTCTGTAAAGTGTTATATGATCTGTATCATGTAACGATCGAAAAAGAGGGAATAAACCATCCTCTAAATTTGTTTTCCCTTTTTTTAAACTTTCACTGTTTTCATAAACAATTGCTATGTTCATCTTTTCGTTAATTTTGTTTTTGTTCGCCAAAGAAAAGAGGGGAGTCATATTGTCATTTTCGTATATTCGAAAACTCAATCGATCAATTCCAATCAATTCCTTTCCGCCTCTATTTTTAACTCGAGTGTAAATGTGGATGTTGGGGAAATCGGAAGTATCGATTGATTCAATTTTTAAATCAAGATTTGATAATAAATTATTTTTATGGGAAAAAATATCAATTCGATGTTTTCCAAAATCTACGAAATACAAACTTCCTGTAGAATCCATATTCGTTGCAAATGGTCGGTATAAAACACGGTAAACGCCATTTTTGTCTCTGAATTTTGGAAGTTGCCTCCAATCTCCGTTTAACATAGAATAGGTCCAGATTCCTGTTAATTCATCAGTTAAGAAAATTTGGTTATCTAAAATTCGAATATTTCGAGGTTTTTTCCATTCAGATTTGGAAATGGTTTCAATGGTATTGCCATCACCATCAAACACAAAAACTTTTAATTTATCTTTATCAACCACATAGATTTTCTGATTCTCAATCGTGATCCCAGAAGGATTTACAAGTTTGGAATTGCCAATCCCAAGGATTTCTAATACAAATTGTCCATTTGCATTAAATTTTTGGATACGACCATTTCCAGAATCAGCAACATATAAATTTCCTAATGGATCAAAACAAATAGAAGAAGGCCCTCGGAATTGGCCTGGATTTTTTCCTGGTCCACCAATGGTTGCCAAATAACTTCCATTTAAATCAAAAATTAATACTTCGTCCCTAGCAAAATCGGCTATATAGATTTTTTGGTTTTGGTAAACGAGTGAAACTGGTCTTTCCAGTTTTCTAGTGATACCACCTCTCCAGTTAGAGATTGGAGTTCCTTGTGCATTAAATTTGATCACATTGGATGTATCAAAACCAGCTACATAAAAATTTCCATCTTCATCAAATGTGATATCAACTGGATTTCGAAAACGATAACCACGAATGGAATCACCTTCGATGGTTTTAAAGTAGATTTTCTCTTTTTCAGTCACACCACCTGCGATTGCTAATCGAAGTGTTTCTATTTTATTTGTAATGAGTAGGTCATTTTTTGCTTTGGTGGCTAAAATTTCTAATTCATCTAATGCTTCTTCCCATTCACCTAACAAATAGTAGTTATTTGCAAGTTCTAAACGAGCAAGATGGAAATCTTTTTTTAAATTTACTGCTTTTAGAAATCGTTCTTTAGCAGCTGAATATTCTCTTAAATTTTTATAGGTAAGGCCACGTTTGAATTCTTCCTTGGCATTCTCTTCCCCTAAGGAAAAATTGGGAAAGTCTAGAGGAAAGATTTGGGTGCAGACTAAAAGAAAGATGATGGATACAAACTTTCGCAAAAAACTTCCCCTCTGTCCCCCATTATAATGGGACATAATATTGTAGTCAACCCCTTCCTCAGAGAAAGGGCAAAGGAACCATTCTTTATTCTCGACAGAATCGCTAATTTAGGCAATATGGAATAGTCATTATGTCCCCTGATACCATCGAAAAAGAAGTCAAACGTCGGAAAACCTTCGCGATCATCGCTCACCCCGACGCGGGAAAAACAACCCTCACCGAAAAATTGCTCCTTTACGGAGGTGCGATCCAACTCGCAGGGGCTGTGAAAGCGAAAAAAGAAGGGAAATCAGCCACTTCAGACTGGATGGCAATGGAAAAAGAAAGAGGAATCTCCATTACCTCTGCAGCCTTACAATTTGAATACAAAGGTCATATTCTCAATTTATTAGACACACCAGGCCACGAAGACTTTTCGGAAGATACCTACAGAACCCTTATGGCAGCAGATACCGCTGTTATGGTGTTAGATGCCGGAAAGGGGGTCGAACCACAAACCATCAAGTTATTCCGAGTTTGCCGTGACCGTGGCATTCCCATCATCACCTTCATCAATAAAATGGACAGACCCACAAAGGATTTATACGCCCTTTTGGATGAGATCGAAAAAGTCCTCGGAATCAAAGCAGTTCCCGATGTTTGGCCGCTCGGAACAGGTTTTGATTTTAAGGGCGTTTATGATTTGCGGGATGCACAGTTGTATCTATTTGATCGAACCCCAGGGGGAAAACAGAAGGCTGGTTTTCGGATGGCTGGGCCCAATGATCCGAGTCTCGACAAACAGTTCGATGAAGAAATTGTAAAAGCTTTCCGTGAACAAATTGACCTCGTGGAAAATGGAATTGGCCAAGTGGACAAAAACTCTTTTTTACTTGGAAACGAAACTCCTGTGTATTTTGGATCCGCAGTAAACAATTTTGGGATAGAGTTATTTTTAAATAAATTTTTGGAATTAGCCCCAGGGCCTGATCATATTCCCCTACGGGATGGAAATTACTTAGATCCTGTGAATGCTCCTTTTAGTGCATTTGTGTTCAAAGTACAAGCGAATATGAATAAGGCACACCGTGACCGAATCGCATTTTTACGAATTTGTTCAGGTGTTTTTGAACGTGGATTAAACGTAAATCATAACCGTTTAGACAAACCTGTTAAATTGTCCTCTAGTTTTGCATTTTTTGGACAAGACAGGAACACTGTCGATTTGGCATACCCAGGTGACATTATTGGACTCGTAAATCCAGGAACCTATAAAATTGGCGATGTTCTTTCGACTGGAAATACACCACCACTTAGACCACTGCCAAGTTTTGCGCCAGAACTGTTTGCAACCATATCTTGTAAAGATACCTTACAGTTAAAATCTTTCAAAAAGGGTTTGGATCAATTAGCAGAAGAAGGAATTTTGCATTTATTCACATCACGAACGATAGGTGGTGGTGTTCCAATTATCGGAGCCATGGGAAAATTACAATTTGAAGTGTTCCAAAGAAGGTTAAAGGATGAATACGGTGCCGACACATCGATCAATATTCTCCCCTATGGAATTTCTCGTTGGGTAAAAAAAGAAGACCGACCTAAAATACCATCAAATGCAAATTTGGTAGAAGATTTATTCGGGAATATGGCTTTATTGTTTGATACAGAGTGGGATATGAATTATTTCCATAAAAATAATGAAGGGATTGAGTTATTAGACAATCCACCACTAGAAAATTAATTAGATGATATCAATTCCAATCCAAGTGATATCATCTAATAATTCTTTTCCTTCCGAGTAAGATCTAATTTTAAAATCTAATTCTTGTTTGACGAATGACATGTGGTTTGTTGTCATTTGTCCAAAAAATTTGAGTAATTCCGCTTCCCACAATTTTTCCTGATTTTTATTTTCCACATCTTTTAAACCATCAGTGAATAAATAAAATCGATCCCCTGTCAGGATGGGAAATTCCAATATTTTGGGATCGAGTTTAGGTATCATCCCGAACATGGGATTTAGTTTTTCATAACAATGGAATTGACCATCGCTATAGTGGAGCATGCCTGGATGGCCTGCGTTTCCATAATATACTTTATTTAGATTCAAATCAAAAAGTAAGAACAAAAATGGAACAAATGCGTATGGGTCAGGGAAATGAGTGCTTACACCTTCATTCATTTTTAATAAAATATTTTTGGGATCTGTTTCTGTTTTTGCAATTTGATGGAATAAAACCTTGAGTACTGTCATCATCATGGCTGCTTTCACTCCATGCCCAATCACATCTCCTAAAGCAAAAATATATCGATTATCTCCTAAATCAATATAATCATAATAATCACCACCAACCTGGATGAGAGGTCTATATAGGATTTCATAATCTAATTTTGGAAAAATTAGAATCTGTGATGGAAGGTATTTTTTTTGTAAATCCTTTGCATATTCCATCTCTTTTTCAAATTCTAATCTTTTTTTCGTTATATTTTGTATCAGTATCAATGCACCACTTGCGAATTGATTGTTTTGTTCTAAGAACCAAATTTGGTAGGTGATTTCTAGGAGTATGGTAGATCCATCTTTGACAAATACCTCTAATTCCTCTTTTCGTAATTCTTGTGTACGATCATTTTGTTCTTTGATTTCTCTTAAAAATTCAGATACTTCTGTTTTTAACCAATTTACTAAAGGTTCTTGGTAAATATAAACATCTGATACTTGTAGTTTTTCTTCAATGAATGGGTTTTCGAGAATTACATTTCCTAAGGAGTCGTAAAGAATCGCAGCATGAGGGTATTCGTTTAAGATTAATTTTAGTTTTTGTTTGGATTCAATTTCTCTCAGTGAAATGAAAATGGAAAAAAGAAATGTGAAGAATAATATACCCACTAAGGTTGAGATATTGGTTTTTAAAGAAGAGATAATTGGCTGTAATACAAGGTTAATGGGGCTGACAACGAATAGGTGGATGGGAAGTCCATAAAGAGGAACACCAACCAGAAAAAAACCTAAATCATCTTTCTCGACTTCTTTTAATGTTGGTAAATTGGAATTTGATTGTAAGGAAGATTTTGCTTTTTCTTTCCACTCTTCTGACACTAAAAAATTATCTTCAATAAATCCTGAAATTCCAAATTCTCCATTTTGATTTAATAAAAACAATCCTTCATTCGGATCACTAAAAGAAGAATCAAGTAACGCTTCTTCAATGAATACAGTAGGATAAAGATACATTCTTTTTTTATCTGTGATTAAAAAATAAGAAGTAACTGGATTTGAATGTGCACAAGATATCAATTGGAAAGAAGAATTTTTTTGGAACAAGTTTAAATCATTCGAACAAAACTGATTTAAATCAGACGATTGTTTGAAAGAGATTAAATCTCTTGTTGGGTTTGAAAATTCATTCTGAATTTGGTTTCTGATTTGATTTTCTATATCGATTGCTAAAAGTTGAATGCGAATTAACTGGAACCTTTGGTTCCAATCCAATGCTTCTTTGTATTCCACATAAATCATCCTTCCAATGAGTAGAGCATAAGGAAGTAAGATGAACAAAACTAAGGATAAAAAGAGTTTAGCAAAGGATAATGATCGAATGACAAAAACAAAATTCGAAACGAAACTCCATACCCGATTGAGGAGAGTCTCCATTTACTTTGCCTTTTTTTGAGTTTGAATGATAATTTGTTTTGGGACTTCTTCATTTCCTAAGCGGTCGACAGCGCTGATTTCTAAGAGGATATTTTTATCACAACCAGAAAGGATTTCCATCCAAGAGGACTCTAACCATACATTGTAATCGGAAACTTGGTCATCACCACAAGAGGTTCTGTAACGAATGTTAGAAAGACCAGATCCTTCATCAGAAGAATGGAGTAATAATCCATTTTTCGAAGAGATAAAGGTGGTTCCTTTTTTTTGGAATGGTGGATCTAAAAAAGAATACGTTGTGACAGGTGGTTTTGTATCAACTTTAAATTCCCAAACTTGCATTCCATCGGAAATTCCAAGTTCATTTGTCACTTTGTATTCCAATCGGTAATTGCCATCTTTTGAGAAATTTAAGAGGGGAGATGTTGTCGTTTGCCAAGGGCCACCATTGATTCTGTATTGGATTCGAATCTTTTTCTCTACAGAAGTAGGAACAATTGTAATTTGATTGGTTGTGAGAAATAACTCAGGTTTTCCTTCCCTTGACTCAATGGGAACGAGGACATCCGTTTTCACTGGAATTTTTGCAATCGGTTTGGTAATAGGTTTTGGTTTTTTCCCAAACAATGCCACCTTGTACAACTCGGTCCAAAACCCTCTTACTTTTCGTTTGGCGATTGCTCTGATGCGGAAAAATTCATATCCATCTGGAATGAATAAACTTATGGGTCCTGGATTTGCCAATACTCGAAAGGGAATTTCGTCACCCAGTTCCTCGGTTTTCCAAAGTTCTATTTCATATTGAATGATGTCTTCGCGGTCTGGAACCAGTGAGAATTGGATCTGTTTTGCCTGTAATTGAAAATGGCATGTGAAACATAAAAAGAATAGTAGGATACGGATGCGAGTGGATTTGATCCTTAAAAAACCGAAATTCATTTGTTTTCTGGAATTGGAGGATCGGGAACTGGGAATGGTTTTACAGGTGGTTTTCCCTTTTCGACATACGTTGCATACCCTGAGTTAACAAGCACTGTTACTTTTTCTGCGGTGACTGCAACACTTCCTTCGTAACAACTTAGAGTGGTATTTCCATTCGGATCCACTTCCGTTAGAAAATCAGTTCCTTTGACAACAGATTCAGCAGATTCAGTTTTGAGTAAAAACATCTTTTGGTTAGGATTTGTGGTTTTAGGAATCAAAGAACGGATTCGACCTTGTCTTAAAAAAATTTCATCCGGTTCAGTTTCTGATTTTCCACGTTCCATAATAACGTGGCTATTTTCAGTGATTTCGAAGCGAGAACCAGATAAAAAAACAAACTGTGCTTCTGATTCTTTGAGTGTTCTCACTTCGTCTTTTGCATACAGTCCATCGCCATTTTTTGCTTTTGCCCAATCATTTTGTTTTTGTGAGATTTTTAAAACTTCAGTAGTTCCAGTAAACCGTTGTAAGTCGGCGAGTGGTTTTTTCCCCAAACTTTTTGGAATCCACAACTTCATTCCAGGAATGATGAGATTTGGATTATCAATTTGGTTGGATTTGAGAAGTTCTTTCCATTTCCTAGGATCATCCAAATAGGTTTTGGAAATGATACTTAAGGTTTGTCCTTTTTCTACAATGATGGTGATTCCATCATCTTGGTTCGGTTGAATGATTTGTTTTTTTGAATCAGCAAAGGATTCTGAAATAGGAAAAAGAAAGCTAAATACAAAGAGAGAATGGATGATAACTGAAAGTTCAGATAGATTGATGAGAAATAAAAAATCCAAAAAAGAGTAACCGGCGTTACACTTTTTTGGACTTGTGAAGAATCGAAAAAAGGGGAAATGGATTTGTTTCATCTAATTCCCCTTTTTTAACTGTTAGTCGATGTTTTCTGCGACTAGTTCCGCGATATCTTTTACTTTTACGGAATCAATTTTTTCCGCAGCTTTTACACCATCTGTGATCATTGTGATACAGAATGGACAAGCAGTAGCAATGGTAGTAGCACCTGTATCGAGGAGTTGTCCTGTACGTTTGCTATTCACTCGCATACTTTCTGGGTTGGATTCATCCACGTGTTCTTCCATCCAGTACTGCGCACCACCCGCACCACAACAAAGTCCTTTGGAGTGATGGTCGACCGCTTCTTCAATTTTTCCACCGGATACTTTTTTCACAACATCACGAGGGTTGTCGTAATTATTATTATAACGTCCGATGTAACAAGAGTCGTGGTAAGTATACTTACCAGTGTTTGCATCATCAGCCACTTTCACATCGATTTTACCTTCTTTGGAAAGTTGGTTGATGTATTCCGAGTGGTGGATGACTTCGAAGTTTCCACCAAATTGTGGGTATTCGTTTTTGATGGTGTTATAACAATGTGGGCAAGCAGTTACGATTTTTTTGATACCGTATCCGTTGATTGTGTCCACGTTTGTTTGTGCTAGTGTTTGGTATAGGTATTCGTTCCCACCACGGCGAGCTGAGTCTCCCGAACATCCTTCTTCTGTTCCAAGGATACCAAAGTTAACATCTGCTTTTTGCATGATTTTTACGAAGTCACGAGAGATCTTTTTATTTCTCTCATCAAAAGCACCCGCACAACCTACCCAATAGAGTACGTCTACGTTTTTGTCTTCTGCTTCTGAAAGAACTTTTACATTTAATCCTTCTGCCCAGTCTGCACGAGTGTGAGCGCCCACACCCCATGGATTCGAATTGTTTTCCATGTTTGTGAATGCTTTTTGAAGCTCAGGGCTCATTTTGGATTCTGCAAGAACTAAGTGGCGGCGCATTTCAATGATGGCGTTTACTTGGTTGTTTCCAACAGGGCATGCTTCTACACACGCATAACAAGTTGTACATCCCCAAAGAGCTTCTTCACTAAGGCCCTCGTGAGAGTTGATCACACCTGTATCAAGTGCTGCAACAGCTTCCGCTGCTTCTTCAGGAGATTTACCTGCACGTGCAGCTGCTACTTCTGGCATTTTTTCCAACATCTGGTGTTTGAGTTCCACAATGATGGCTTTTGGATTTAATACCTTACCAGTTCTGTTGGCAGGGCATTCCACTTGGCAACGACCACATTCAATACAAGACATACCATCGAGGAGGTTTGGCCAAGGGAAGTCTTCCACTCGGTTGGATCCCCAAACAGCATTTTCATCATCCAAATTGAGTTTGGAAAGTTGGCCTTTCGGAGTGTCAGTTGCAAGGAAGTAGTTAAACGGAGCAAAGATTAAGTGAGCATGTTTCGAAGTAGGAACATACAACATAAAAGAGAATACAGTGATGATGTGGCCCCACCACATAATTTGGAAAACGATATCCGCAGAAGAGTTTGCCACTCCCACTGATTCCCAAAGTTTTCCAATCGCACCATCGATGAATCCAGCATGTGTGTAGTAAGTTGCTGCAACCGTTTTGGCACCATTTCCAAGTAACGTCGTAACCATAAGAGTGGCAATCATGCTGATGACGATGGCAGAAGCAGGTGAGTGAACATCGAGACCTTTGGCTTTTTTGATCCAACGTCTCCAAGCAAAAAACCCAAGACCAGTTAACACTAAAATGGATACGTAGTTGACTGCTTGTTCGTAAATATGATTAGCTGCTTCACCAAATAAGAAATTTGGAAGTGCAAATTGGTAAGGATCTTCCATTGCATATCCAAATACACCTGC
The DNA here is from genome assembly GCF_026151395.1 of Leptospira limi. Lineage (NCBI taxonomy): Bacteria > Pseudomonadati > Spirochaetota > Leptospiria > Leptospirales > Leptospiraceae > Leptospira > Leptospira limi. The sequence goes on along the minus strand of NZ_JAMQPV010000001.1, from coordinate 2,480,647 downwards.
GATCATTTGGCTTGTTGTATGGATCGTATAGACGATAAATCCATAAAAAACAAACGCATGCATGATCCCACGTACTGGTTCACGGAAGTTCTTTTTTTGTAAGATTACGTTTAGGAAAAAACTTTTTAAACGGAATCCGATGTTTAGGTTCTTTTTTGCATCTTCATTAAAAAATGCAGGACGACCATTGAAGATCAATCCGAGCCTGAAAAGGATAGCGCGGACAAACACTACGTTTGCCACGACGAAAAAAGCTGTGAATAATAGGTGAAAGAGAATTCTTCCGATATCCATTTATATTTATGCCCTTAAGGTGTTTGGTTATTTCCTAGGATTTCTATAGAAAAATCAATGTCCAGGAAAATTCGGTTTTTACAGGGATATGTCAGAAGATTTCCTGTCCAAGTAGGTAGAGATATGAACTTGTCCTCTTTTTCCCTGAACCCAAATGACCCAGCCGATGTTGTCCTACTCAAAGCAGTGGACGGCAAACGAATCTCTCCCAGTGAGGCTCTCGTATTGTACAAGGAAGGAGACTTTCTAAAAATCCAGATGGTAGCCCGGTACCTTCGGGAGAAGGTTAGGCCCCATACGGAAGCCAGTTATACCATGTTTCGGGTGGTGAATTATACTAATTATTGCAATGTAGAGTGCAGTTTTTGTTCCTTTATGGATGAAATTGGAAATGGAAAAGGTTACGTTCTCTCCAAAGAGGACATCTTACAAAAGATGGACTACGCAGTCGAAGAAGGCGCTGACCAAATGTTCTTACAAGGAGGGGTTTACCCAGAACTTCCCTTTGATTATTACCTGGATGTGATCCGAACCGTGAAGGCAAAATACCCGAAGATGCATATCCGTGCGTTTTCACCCGTGGAAGTGATCAATTTAGAAACCATTACAGGAAAACCTTTGCGGGAAGTGTTACAAATCCTAAAGGAAGCCGGCCTTGATTCTGTGCCTGGGGCTGGTGCTGAAATCCTTACCGAAAGGATGCGCCAAATCATTTCTCCGAAAAAAGCCTCAGTAGCGGAATGGGTACGAGCGATGGAAACCTGCCATGAAGTAGGCCTCAAAGGATCTGCCAATATTGTCTTTGGATCGGAAGAAACAGAAGAGGAAGTCATCGAACACTTACAAGTAGTGCGAGATTTACATGACCGGACGGGTGGATTTTTGTCCTTTATCCCTTGGACTTTCCAACCACAGACCAAACGGTTTACAGTAAGGCCTGTTCCGACACACGAATACCTAAAAGTTCTCGGAATTTGCAGAATCTTCCTCGATAATATTCCTCATATCGAAACATCCGTAATGGTGCTTGGAAAAGGTGTGGGCCAACTTGCTTTGTATTCAGGAGCAGATGATATCTCCTCTGTTGTGATCGAAGAAAATGTCCTCAGGTCGTTTGGATTAAAAACAGAAAAGGAAGCGAGGAAGTTTTTGCAAGAAGGGGGATTTCGTCCAGTCCGCAGAAACCTCGATTACGAAGACGTCAGCTCTCCACTAGAACTTGTATGAATTCAGTCGGATTTGAAGTTACAACACCGTAGACGAATGTGAGGATCCCAACTTTGTTTAAAAAAAAAGATGGGGATCTTTCCCCATCTCCTAAGTTTTACACCTTATCCGTAATGGACATAAACTGAGAATCAGTCTCATTTGTAAGGTTAGATTCGAATCCCATTTCCGTCGATCATTTTTTTACATTTCTAGGAGTGTGATTCGGTTTCGGCCTTCATTTTTGGAGGTGTAAAGAGCCGTATCAATTTTATGGTAGAGTTCATCAAAACTGGGATCATCTTCCGGGTGGAAGAGAGTTCCACCGATCGATACCGTTAAAGTAAGGGATTCGTTCGGGTCGTTGTAGATGGGAATTTGTAATTCTTCCATTTTTTCCCGAATGGATTCTGTTAAGGTATGGAGTCCCTCTTTATCGATGGGAGATACTAACAAACAAAACTCATCTCCTCCAATCCTTGCGGCAATGTCTGTAATACGAGTCCTGGATTTTAACGTTTTGGCAAATGCTTGGATGGCAATGTCACCTTGTTTGTGTCCATAACGATCGTTAATGGTTTTAAGTTTGTCCAAATCCAATATCACAAGACCAATCACAAATCCATCACGGTGTGATCTTTTTTTATACAGATCAAATTGTTCTAATAGATGCCTTCTGTTAAAAAGTTCTGTCATCGAATCTACACGAGACAAATCTTCAATTTTCTGGTTGATACGAAGGAGTTTACCCACTGTTATGTGGAGTTTTTCTTTGACCCGATACTCTTCAAATCTCCAGTAATTGATGAGAAAGTTTGCAACAATCCCAAAGGCTAACAAAAAGGAAACAATGAGAACATCTTGGTAGAAAAAATAACGATCAAATCCTTGGATACGGGAAAAATTCAAATGAAGAGGGATAAAAATGGAAATATAAATCAAAGAGAGGATACAAATTCGAATCGGTTCTAACCAGAGTAAGATGGAAGCACCTGCAATCACGATGGCAGAACCAAATAGGTAATAGGCATGATTGGGATTATCAAAAACCATCATCGGGATATAAAGAGTTACGAGTCCAATGAGAACAAGACTTGTGATTCCTAGGATTTGTTTTTGGTATTGTTTGATTCCCCTTTTTGCTAAGAGGTAAACGGAAAAACAAATCGCAAGGGATGAAATTCGAAAAAATGCGATCCAAAAACTAGCTTCCTTTGTCCTCACAAGTGAGTCCACAAAGAGCAATGAGATGATGGATGTGACCGCAGTCATCACACTGAATATTTGTAAGGAGGATGCAATATCATCTAAATTTGTGGAGATAAAGTCTGGGTGGTAGGGTCGTAAAAATAATTTACGCAACACAAAACCGTATCGTTTGAATGTGTACCTACGCATGTTGGAAACCAATCTTGAGAATACAGTTTGTCGTTTCGTTGTAAACCATTTAGTGGGTTAGAACAAAATCACGTTTCGTTGTGTTTTGGCTAAGACATCCGGTAAGGACATACCATCACTTCCCAAAGTACGGATCCTTTCGCCATTCGAGTATAGTACAACTCCTTGGATTCCGAAATTCCCTACATAGGTAAAGGTGATTTGGTCCAATCGGTCTTTTAAGATTTCCATACTCCCACCAGAATTCAAATCTTCCGAAATGGAAAGGTGTAAGATTCCATTTTCTAAACGGTAGTTTGGTTCAATTCGGATTTTTTTGGTAAGTGCAGAAAGCACACCTTTCGATTTTTCTGTTGCTGTGGGGCCTTTAGTGAGTTCTTGGAATAAAAATACAATTGGATCCCCGCCAGGAAATTCGCGGGTAAGTTTTACAAGTTGGGATTGGCTATTTTTACCAGAACCATAAAACTTGAGAAAGTACACAGGAAGGTAACCAGGTTCAGCACTGATTCTTTTTCCTGCACCAGGGAACCTGTCTTCAGGGAGGGTGATTTCAGGAATGGTCTCATCGACGACTTTTGTTTGTTTGGTGGACTTTGGATTTGTTGGGTAGGAATGGTTGAAGACTTCTTCTTCCCAATTTAAATCATCTTCAAAGGTTTCACTTTGGAAAGGGTCTACTGGTTCGGCAAATTTTGTTTTTTCAACTTGTTTTCCGAGATTGCGAAAACCTTGTTTCGGAAAAAAATTTCCTGAAACCTTCGGATCAAAGCCCATAGACTTTTCAATGAGAACGAGTACAAAGAAGATCCCGCCAAGGAAATAGCGTAATGATTTCCATTTGTCTTCTTGGATTTGGGGATGTACCGCCACACTATCAATGTCGGAATTGTATTGATTTTCGAATTTAAAAAAATTGTTTTAAATTCGTTAAATCGTCGAATTTCCAATCAAAATCTGGGATTTCGCCTGGAACTCCATGACCATAGGTGCAAAAACCAAAAGGGCATCCATTTTGCCTTGCCGCTTCCCAGTCACTGAACCGATCTCCGATCATTGCAATGGAATTTGGCTCTAAACTGTATTTGCGTACATACTCTGCTAAAATTTCACCTTTGGTGTGGATGGTCTCTTGGTTGATCACAACAATGGGTTCAAAGTATTGTAAAACACCAGCTGTATCGAGAACGGTTTCGATATAAGGTTTTCGACCATTGGATGCGCAAGTAATGGTATAACCTTTTTCTTTTAGGTAATGAATGGTAGAACCGACACCAGCGTAAAAATCCCCACCACCACTGCGGATGGAATCACATAGTAAATCTAAAACCCTGGCTGAAATCGAATCTCGTTCGGATTCTGGTAAGGAAGGGAGAAGGTTTGCAAAAATAGTCCGCACTGGTTTTCCAATTTCATTGATGATCTGATCGTGTGTGGGTAGGGATGTAATTTTTCCCGTTTTCTTTGCAAACTCTTCGATTGCCTGCACATACGTCTTAAAGATTATGGATTCTGAGGAAAATAAGGTCCCGTCGACATCGAAGGCGACCATACGGATTTCCCCCAAGCGGTTTTCTTGCATTACCACCAGAAAAGAATTTGGTGGTCTGTTGGCAAGTAAGGAATAAAATCTTATGCTCGTGCAAAACAGTTTATCAGAAGTTCTTCGGGCCAGAGAAGAATTGTTTTCCAGGACAATTTGGACTGATCCCACATCACAGTTGCAAAACCGAGTGAAAGGGGAGGAACTTTCTCGTTATTTTTTACTCACTGAATCAGAACGGATTGGGATCCAACAAACCATCCGGTTACTAGTTTCGACTACACCTTATTATTTATCTTTATCTGATCCCACTGACCCAAACTGTCCCATAAGAAGGATGATTGTTCCCACTGCGGAAGAAGCAGTATTTTCTTTAGAAGAAAGTTCCGATCCATTGGATGAGGAACGGCTAAGCCCTGTTCGTGGGCTCACTCATATGTATCCGAATCGAGTCCTTCTGTTCTCAAACCATTCATGCAGTGTGTACTGTCGCCATTGTATGCGAGGGAGAAAAGTATCTTCCAATGGGGAAAGGATGGAAAAGGCAGATTTAGAAGCTGCATTTGCTTACATTCGAAACCATCCTGAAATCGAAGATGTAGTGATTAGTGGAGGAGACCCATTGAATCTTGCAGATGCAAGGCTTGAGTGGATCTTACATGAGCTGAATCAAATTCCACATGTACGAATTTGTAGACTCGGGACAAGAAATCCGGTTACTTTGCCGTTTCGCATAACAGAAGAATTGTGTAAAATTATTGATAGGTATAATGACGACAATTTATCAATTTTCTGTCATACCCAATTCAATCATCCAAAGGAATGTACAAAGGAATCTAAGGATGCCATATTACGTCTGTTAAAAGTTGGGGTGTCAGTTGGGAATCAGGCAGTTTTACTCAAAGGTATCAATGATGATGAAGAAATAATGCTCAACCTTCATAAAAAGTTATTGGAAATGCGTGTTCGTGCGTATTATCTATATGACCCTGAGCTCATCCCTGGTTCGCGAGGGTTTCGTACTCCACTTGCTCGTGGGATCGAAATCGTTGAGTATATGCGCGGAAAAATTGGCGGAATGGGCATTCCTCATTTTGTGAATGATCTTCCTGGTGGTGGTGGCAAAATTACAATAGGTGCAAATTGGTATTTAGGTTATTATCCAAAAACTAGACAACATGCTTTCCGTTCAGCAGTGACTAAAAAAATACATTTTTCATTTGAGCCAGTTGGTTCCGACAAAGAATCTTATTATCCAATTGTTTCAGATGCTGATTGGGAGAAATTCCAAGCCGAATGAAAACCGTCATTCTTGCCTGTGATCTTTATAATTCGGACCATCCGCAACGTTCCCAAGAATGGGAATCGGAAGAAACCATAGCCTATATGGAAAAAACAATTGATTCCTTAGGGTATGATGTGGTGTCACTTTCGGATCCAAAAGAAATTACATCTGTTCTTTCCAATATTCCAAAGGGAAACAGGGAAAATTGGATCGTGTGGAATCTTGTGGAAGGTTATACTTCTGCCTCTAGAGAAGCCTACATACCTGCGTTATGCGAATATTTAGGAATTGCGCATACTGGGAGTTCCGCGGCAGTGCAATCTATTACTTTGGATAAATACAAAACCAAAGTTTTTTTGCGTTCCTTGGGTATCCGAGTCACTGATTCAGAACTACTGACAGAATATCAAACAGAACCAAAACTCCAATTTCCTGTATTTGTGAAACCCAATGGAGAAGGATCGAGTTTGGGAATTTCGGAATCAAATAAGATCCGTGACCTGAGTGAATGGGAGATTCGGATTCCAAAGTTTCTCAAGGAACATTCTCCGCTTTTAGTAGAACCATTTTTATCAGGAAGGGAACTTACGGTTGGTGTGATTGGAAATTTGAATCACTACCAAGTTTTACCCATGGCCTATGTGGATACTCCTACAGGGATATACCATGAAGGAATCAAATCAAAATCTGAATTTTTGGAATCCTTGGATTTTGAAGTTCCTATTTCCCTCCAAAAGGAATTAGAATCCACTTCTTTGAAAATTGCTAATTTACTCGGAAGTTCAGGTTATATCAGAATCGATTTTAAGTTGGAACGAGAAATACCTTATTGTTTGGAAGTGAATGCTACACCTGGATTTTCTAAGATCTATTCCACCTTGCCAATGTTATGGGAAAGAACAGGGAAATTATATTCGGAATTATTAGAATTATGTATCAACTTGGGTTTTGAGGAATACCAAACTCATCCGCGTTACCAATATGGAAAGGACCAAAACGTATGAATCTCATTGGAATGTTAAAAAGGGAAGTGGAAACACATTCTGTTTTACAAGCAAAGTGGCTAAAAGAAAGAAATATTAAAATGAGTTTTGATGATTTAATACTTTGGCTGAGCCAGGAATACTTTGTATCCATTGGTTTTGTCGATTGGTTTTTGTTAGTTGCTGCCAATACACGAGACCAAAAAGCCAAAATAGTCCTTGTTGAAAATATTTGGGAAGAGTTGGGTGAAGGTAAAATTTCCGAGACACATGTATCGATACTAATAAATTTTTTAGAACAACTTGGTTTCGATTTTTCAAAACATCAAATTTTACCTGAAACCAAAACCTATTTAGAGAAAATGAAATCGGTAATAGATTTAGGATTTTATTATGGATTAGGTGCTCTTGGACCTGCCAACGAATACTTACTCAAATTGGAGTATTCACAAATTGCGAACGCTTACCAACAATTGAAAAAAGAATTAAATTTACCTGAAGGAAAGTTTTTTCAGGTGAATTTAGATGCAGACGAAGGTCATAGCAAACGTTTGTTTGATTTGATTGAAGCTGTTTGTTTAACAGATGAATCTAAAAAACAAGTTATGGAAGGGAACCGATTGGCTTTGGATGCAAGAGAAGATTTTTATTTAGGGTTGTCTCGTTTGGATGAAGGAAAACATTAACGAAGTGATTTTTTGAATTTTTTTAGAATCACCATCACAAACATTCCTAAAAAAGGAATGAGTGGCAAATATAGAATCCACGCAAAATACCGAACGATTCGTACATTCCATAACAAAACTCGAACTCCAAAAAAACCAGGGAAACGGTTTCCATCCTGGATGATTTGTACTTCCCCTTTGCATTTATCCCATGTTAATTGCGGATGGATTTTGTTTAAATCCTCTTCAGACAAAGAATGGTAAGAAACAATGTCAATTGGTTGGATGGATCGATTTTGCAAAGAATGAGCCAATCGAGTACAAAAGGAACAGTCTCCATCATAAATTAATTTCATTTTATGGTTCTGATGATGGATTTGGTAGACCAAAGTCTTCTGGTTGGGATTTCAAAAGAGATATGATTCCAGGGATGAGTGATTGGTCCACACCGAGCCAATAATAATACCATGAACTGTCCTTTTCGATGCCTTGAGCAATTGACATATACCATTTATTGATTGTATTGTCAGGTTTACTCCGCCAAAAAAGAGGACTACAATGTTCTAAAATTTGGTCCCAAATGTCTCGTCCAACGCCTGCACCACGTGCCACACCATTCACTGCAAATTTTGAAAGTAAATAACCATACTCAGTTTTTTGCATCCAAGCACAGGCACGATAAGATTCTTCCAAAAATAAGACATCAAACTTACTTTGAAAAAAATCTGGTTTTAGTTTTTTCCCAAATGATTCTTCAATCAAACGAAAGAGACGCACCATATCCACACCATCAGTGGATTCGAACTTATGGATTTTGTTTTTCCGTTTAACAAGTGTTCCACTTCCTTTGACTGTAAAAAGTTCCGTCAAAAGTGTGAAAGGTGATGTGAGAACAATGCTGAATTTTGGATCCTCAATTTTGGAAAGCAATGCCTCTGAAAGTTGGATGAATTCTTTTTGACTTTCGGTAATCGTCACTCCACTGGGAACAGGAAAGGTATTTTCCATTTGTAGGATTGATTTTACTTTTCCAGAATTTGGATCTTTGAATGGACCATCGATGGATACATAGATCACTTTTGAGGAATGTAAAATTGCCCTACATCGATCTAGGACGGATTCAAGTTTTTCGATTTCATCGTTCCAAAGTAGGATGGGGATTTTTTTCTTTTGGATGGAAGTTTTAACCGATTCACGAAGTGGTTCTTCTCTTGCGATGATTTCATAAGAAAAACCTAATGTCTTTTCATCGTTTGGGTTGGATCCCATTTGTTCGAGTGGGAAAAAAACTTTTAAGTATTGAAAACTATCTTCTTCTAAGACAACAAAAGGAAACAAATCCAATTGGTAGAGGAGTTTTAAGTCAGAAAATAATGCCTCGGAACTTTCAAAGATGGTTTCGGAATCAGCATAAAGAATGGCAAAAGATTCAGGAGAAAGGGATTGGAATTCTTTTAAGAAGAGTAGTCCATCTCTTGGATCTCTTGTGATTTCAAAAACACGACTTAAAATGTCCTTTGACTTCATTTCCCCCCTCTTAATTCATAATCTACGATTTTTGCCTTTAAATTTGCATGTTTGAGTGTGATGTGTTTGTTTTCTTTTAAACCAAATTTTCCAAGGAGTGAAAAATCAGCACATAACACTGTAAACTTCCAGCCACCAAATTCATTTTTTAAAACTCGGCCAAATTGAAAGTACATCTCACGAAGATCTTCCATTGGTTTTCCGATACGGTCACCATAAGGAGGGTTTGTGACCAAATGACCTTGGGTACCAAATGTATTTTTTAGAGTTAAACAATCCGCAACTTCAAATTTGATGAAATCTTCCACTCCTGCTTCATAGGCATTTTCTTTTGCAATGCGTATTGCTTCTGGGTCGATATCAAATCCAAAAAGATGAGGAGATGTTGGGTTTTCTTTTTTTCGTTCTGAGAAAACATAAGTTGGAAATAAAGTTTGGAAAATAGGGGATTCTGCAAAAAGAAATCGATTAATTTCACCAAACAGGCGTTCTCTGAGCGCAGCTTCGATAAGAACTGTGCCTGATCCGCACATAGGGTCAACTAAAGTTTCCCCTTCCTTCCAATTGGACATCTCGAGCATCGCTTGTGCAATGGGTTCTCTCACAGGTGCATTTCCTGCATGGAGTCTGTAACCACGTCGTCCTACGGGATCGCCAGATAATGAAAGTTCGACGCTAAATCGATCTGTATGTGACCTGACAACAATGGTAATATCAGCTAATCTTTTTTCAATTTCGGGTAGAGGGACTTTTTTCGCACGAAGTCGGTCAAGGATCGCATCCTTTGTCCGGTGCATTGTGAATTCTGAATTTTTTAATTTGTCTTTGGTTTCCGCATCAATACGAAAACTCACATTGGGTCCAATGTATTTTTCCCATGGGATCTCGGATGTCTTGGTATAAAATTCGTCATAGTTTTGTGCATTGTCATGTAGGAGTTGCAAATTCACGCGAGAGGCAAATTTGGTATGGATGGCAAATTGGATTACATCCTCTTTTTTGCCCGAGAAAAAAACTCCACCACGATTGTTATTGCTAATTTTAAGATGAAAGGTTTGGATTTCCGTTTCCAAAAGCGGAGACAGTCCTTCTCCGCAAATGGCATGATAGGTGGGATGTGTAGGTTTTATTCCGAATCTCCTAATTTTTGAGCCAAATAGTTTTGTAAACCAATGGATTCAATGAGTGATACTTGAGTCTCAATCCAATCAATGTGTTCTTCTTCAGAGACTAGGATTTTTTCCAAAAGTTCTCTTGTTCCATTGTCTTTACTTGCCACACAAATATCAATCCCTCGGTTCAATCGTTCTACAGCATTGTATTCCAATTGTAAGTCATGTTGTAACATTTCAGGAACGGTCTGGCCTACATTGATTTTCATGTATTTTTGTAAGTCAGGGATACCATCAAAATAGAGAATGCGTTCCATGATTTCGTCAGCATGTTTCATTTCTTCGATGGATTCTTTTCTGAGATACTCGGCAAGTTCCATGTATCCCCAGTTTTTGCATAATTTTGCGTGAATGAAATACTGATTGATGGCTGTGAGTTCCGCAGATAGAACTTCTGCTAATATGTCGATTACTTCTTTTTTTCCCTTCATATGGGTAACCTCAAATTCTCGGTTCAATTGGAAAGATAATTGGTTTTCATAGAATAGGCAAGCGGAAACTATATTCGAATGAAGAAAGTTTACATTCACAATCCATCTATGAGTGTATTTGGTAAACACAAAGGATCACAACTCGATTTGTCCTTTGTTACCGCAAAACAATCTGTACATGAGTTTCAATCTCACAAAATTCAATTCATCATCTATGCAAGTTTTTCACCTGATTCTTATAACAAGGAATTTCATCTTTCTGCAAAAATTGCCGCCAGGTTAGGACTAAAAGATCTTTATTCCATCCGAATGGAAACTGCATCCTCTTCTGGTGCTGCAGCCTTCCAGTTGGGAGTGAATTTGATTCTCAGTGGTCGGTTTGATCATGGTCTTGTGATCGCAACAGAACTCATGTCACAACTGAACCGAGAAGAAAGTAATTTATTGTTAGGTTCTGTCCTTTCTGATTCACAACGGAAACTGGGAATGTCAATGGCACAAGGTGGTGCCATGATCACAAACCAATACCTACATCAGTATGGGTATGAGGCGGAGGATTTGTTTGCTATTGCTAAAAAACTTCATGACAATGGGTTACAGAATCCAAAAGCACATATCAAAAAGAATCTAACCCTAGAAGAATACAAAAACCAACCAAAGATTTCAAGTCCCCTGGGGCTTTATGACATCTCGCCCTTATCTGATGGATCAGCTGCTCTCATCTTATCGAAAGATCCAAGTTCAGTTTGTGTCAAAGGAATGGGTTCTGGTTTGTCTCCTTTCCTACCTGGTGCCGATCCCAGTTTTTTAGCCAATCGGATTGCCTTTGCCAAGGCCTATGAAGAGGCAGGAGTGGCACCCAATGACATCCATTTTGCGGAATTACACGATGCATTTACCCCGTTTGAACTTGTGGGTGCCGAAGACGCTGGATTTTTCAAACGCGGAGAGGCCTTATTCCAGGTAAAAGCGGGTCTCACACACCCGAAGGGCAAATTACCGATCAATGCTTCCGGAGGGCTTAAATCCCGGGGTCACCCCGTCGGGGCATCGGGACTTGCTCAAATTGTGGAACTTTGTAGGTTCTTTTCTGAATGGCCTGAAAAGCGGTTGGCAGTAGCACAAAGTATAGGTGGACTAGCTACAAACAACTTTGTGACGATATTAGAAAGAGTCTGATGCCTGAAAAAATCCTCATCATCCAAACCGCTTTCCTTGGCGATTTAATCCTCTCTACCTCCTTTTTCCACGCTGTGAAAATGGAACACAAGGAAAGTGAAATCCACGTGTTAGTGAATTTAGGTACGGAATCGGTATTAGAACATAATCCTGATATAACGCAAGTTTGGTGTCTTGATAAAAAGAAAATCAAAAAGAATCCATTTTTTTTCTTAAAGTTCATCCAAAAATTAAGAAAAGAAAAATTCGATAAAGTGTATTCTCCCCATTTTTCTTATCGTTCTAGTTTGATTTCTTTTTTCACAAAGGCACCCATTCGAATTGGTTACAAAGAATCTGGATTTTCCTTTTTGCATACTAAGTTGGTTCAAAGGCCAAAACAAGGCCCTCATGAAGTGGAAAAATTATTTTCACTTTTATTTGAACCTTATGATTTCCCAACTGGAAGAGAAAGAAGGCCTTATTTATACCCTAGCGAAGAAGACGAATCTTCCTATCTTTCCAAACGGACAAAAATTCTCAAAAACGAAACCGGTTACATTTTAATTGCTCCCTCTTCTTTATGGGAAACCAAACGAATGCCTGAAGAAAAATTTGTGAGTGTCATCACACAAATTTTAAGAAAAAGAAATGAATCAGTCATTCTCATAGGAAGTAAGGCAGATTTAGAGATCCAGGATCATATTTTTCGTATGATGAAAACAGAACCTTTGGAAATCAAAGAAAGAGAGAGGTTACTTTCTTTAGTAGGCCAAACGAGTTTAAAAGAACTTATGGTTTGGATCCAAAATGCAACAGCCATCATTTCCAATGATTCAAGTCCCATTCATTTTGCTTCTGCATTTAATACACCAACGGTTATGATCTACGGTGCAACAATTCCAGAATTTGGTTATGGAAGTTTGTCAGACAATCATCGAATTATGCAAGTGAATGGTCTAAATTGTAGACCTTGTGGAATTCACGGTGGAAGGATTTGTCCTGAAGGTCATTTCCGTTGTATGTTAGACCAAAATCCCGTTCGCATTTTTGAAGCACTTGAGGAAGTGATTAAAACATGAAACAACCGCAATTAAAATCGAAAGAATATGATGCTGAAACGTATCAAAAAAGAATCTCTAAAGTTCAAAAAAAATTAAAAAACGGAGAAATCCTGATTCTTTTTGCGGCGAATCATAAAATTCGTAACCGCGATGTGGAATATAAGTTTAGACAAAACTCTGATTTTTATTATCTAACAGGGATTAAAGAAGAAGATTCAATTTTGATCATAACATCCGAAGTTGTTGGAATGTTTTGTTTACCCAAGGACAATGAGAGAGAAATTTGGACAGGGATTCGATTGGGTAAAGACAAAATCAAATCAATGTTAGGTTTGGATTTTGCTTATGATTTAACTGATTGGGACAATCAAAAATCTGCAATTTTATTAGGAAATCATACTTTATATTATTTTTTTGGTGAAAACCCTGAGAGAGACCGCGAACTATTATTAGAATGTAAAAATTTATCGGAAAGGGCAAGGGAAGGAAAATTTGGACCACATCGAATTGAACATCCCAATTTTTTACATGAAGAACGTCTCACCAAATCAAAAGAAGAAATTCAAATTTTAAAAAATGCAGCTGAAATCACCAAACTTGGGCATATGCGAATCATGCGAGAAAGTAAACCTGGTATGTACGAATATGAACTGGAAGCCTTACTCGAACAAGAATATTTAAAGTTTGGCTCCATAGGTGGAGGGTATGGACATATTGTAGCATCGGGTAAAAATGCATGTATTTTACATTATGTAAACAATGATGACAAACTTTTGGATGGAGATTTAGTTCTCGTTGATTCTGGTGCTGAATGGAATTATTATACGGCTGATGTAACGCGCGTTTTCCCTGTCGGTAAAAAATTTTCCGAATCACAAAAGATGGTTTATGAAGTAGTTTTGTATGCGCAAAAAAATGCAATCCAACATTCAGTTGCAGGTATTCCATTCAATGAAGTCCATGAAAAAACAGTTCGATTTTTATCAGACTGCCTTCGGGAAATGGGTTTTTTAAAAGGCAATCTTGATGAAATCTTAGAAAAAGAAACCTACAAGAAGTTTTATATGCATCGCACGGGACATTATTTGGGTATGGATGTTCATGATGTGGGAAGGTATTTTTTAGAGGGAAAATCAAGGCCATTAAAAGACGGTCAAGTTGTCACTGTCGAACCAGGTTTGTATTTTGATCCAAATGATGAATCAATTCCAAAAGAGTTTCGAGGGATCGGGATCCGTATCGAAGATGACATTCTCATCAATGGCAAAACACCAATCAACTTAACGGAATCCATTCCGAAGGAAATTTCAGAAATCGAAGCTCTGAAAGTGTAACGATTTTAGTTCGAATCATGCCAAGAGAACTTCCTAAACGGTTTCGCTCCGTACGTTATTTTGATCGTATCAGTTCAGAAATTGCTGATATTGTTCGCATCGAAATGGAGAAGTTAGGTTATCCAGGTCTCACTACCTCACATTTTGAAATATTAACGTTTTTGATTCGAACATCGAAACCTATCAACATGACCCAAATTGCAAAAACAATTGAAAAAACAAAACCAACTTGTACCGTGCTAGTGAATCGATTGGTGAAAGAAGGCCTTGTGGATCGTAATCCGTCTCCTAGTGATGGAAGGGAATGGGCTATTTTACTTTCAAGGGATGGAAAAAAAATTCGGAAAAAAATCGTAACCATTTCCGCAAAATTATTATCCCTTCAAACTTGGGGGATTTCAAAAGAAAACGAGGATATTTTATACCCTATCCTCGATGAAATTTATAAACACATCCGAGACCGAAAGGGAATCGTTTGAATGTTTAGGATGTAAACACAGGCCTTCTGACTTCAACAGAGGCTGAGATGCCTTCTTTTGCGTCAGGTGATTGGATACTTGCAATCGTATTTTTTACATCTTCTTTTACCAGATCTAGTAAAGGTTTGTGAACACTTAAAATTCCTTTTTTTGTATCTCTCATTGCTGAGAAGGAATTTTTTTTCAGTTTGGTTTGTAAAGACTTCGACTTCTTTTTCAAGTCATCTTCTGTTTCTGAAATTTCTTCAAATAAAGTAGGATACTCCTTTGCTTTAAAAGCATCACCGAGTAACACATGACGTTTAGCTAAGTCATAACCAACGGCTTCCCCCATCAGTGCATAAACAAAAGAAGGTACTTGGATTCCAATTTTCACTTCAGGTAATCCAAAACGAATGTCAGAAGTGGCAAATCGATAATCACAAACGAGAGCAAGCATCGCACCATATCCTAACGCATGCCCTGAAACTTCCGCTATGGTAGGCATCGGTAATTGGTAAATTTCAGTTAGGTTGTGATAAAATAGTTCTAAAAATGAAGCAAGATCTTTTGACATATCCATTGAACTAACAGTTGTCAAATCTAGACCTAATGAAAAAGATCCTGCAGAACTACTTCTTAAAACCACAACCTTTGCTTTTGAATCTTTTGCTTGTTGGATTGATTGTTTTAATGCCAAAAAAGACTCATTGGAAAAACTGTTCTTGTCATTAATCCCAAGTTGAATGATTCCGATTCCATCATTCAGTTCAAAACTTATCATATTTCCCTCGAATTGGTTAGATATCTAACTAATAACGAAATGGGATATAAAAGCAAGGATAAATTTATGAAAAATCTTGGAGGTAAGTGTGAATGACTTCCTTCATAACGGCAAGGCCAATGGGAAGTGCATCTTCGTCAAAATCGAAAAAGGAACTATGATGAGGGTGGACAAATCCTTTTTTCTCATTTCTAGACCCGATGAAAAAATAACAGCCTGGTTTTTGCATCAAAAAAGCAGAAAAATCCTCTCCACCCATAGTACGAGTATTTTCTTCCGTTAGACAATTCTCACCCAGAACTGACTTGGCAGCCTTTCGGACGACATCAGCCATTACTGGGTCATTGATCGTTGGTTTATCAATTCGTTTGTAATCCAAACGAATTTTGGCTCCAAAACCAGAACCTACTTGTTCTACCAATTGTTTCATTCGTTCCGGGATCATGTCGTAAACAGATTTTGAATAGGTACGAACCGTTCCATGTAAAACTGCATTTTCTGGAATTACATTAAATGCATTCCCCGAATGGAAGGATCCAACGGTTACAACACAAGGTTCTAAGGGATCTACATTCCTAGAAACTAAAGTTTGTAAGGCGGTAACTAAATGACTACCAACAAGAATTGGATCTACAGTGTGTTGTGGCATCGCTCCGTGTCCAGAGGTACCTTCAACTGTGATTTTGAATTCATCAACGGAAGCCATCATGGTTCCATTGACGACACCTACCTTTCCTAAATCAATATGGTTCCAAACATGTAGGGCAAAAACAGAATCAACACTGTATCGTTCTAAAATGCCAGATTCAATCATCCTATCGGCACCTGATCCACCTTCTTCAGCTGGTTGGAAACAGAGCAGAACTCTACCTTTCGGTACAAAACTTGAAAATTCCTTTTTTAAATCAGAAGCTAACGCAAGTAAAATACTCGTATGCCCATCATGCCCACAGGCATGCATTTTTCCTTCATTTTTACTTTTGTATGGGTGAACATTTTCTTCATGGATGGGAAGGGCATCCATATCTGCACGGACCAATATGGTTTTTCCTGGTTTTCCAGAATCAAACAAGGCAACTAGACCCGTTTCTGCAATTCCTTCTTCGACAATAAAACCTAAGGATTCTAAATGCTTTTTTGCAAAACTGGCAGTCTCTTTTTCTTCGTATTTGAGTTCTGGATTTTGATGGAAGGTACGGCGGTATAATACCATTTCATCTTTTCTATGTGTCGGAAAGGATTTCATAATTTATCCGTTTCGATTTTAGCTCGTTTTTCTACTTCTTCCAATATGGAATACAAATCTAAACCATACTTTTCAAATAGAGAGTTTTTAGCTAATTCGTATCGAACTAAATTGATATTAAAATTAATTTTAGCTTGGGTAACAGCAAGTTCTGTATTGGCCAAACTATCAAGTGCATTTTTGACATTAACTGCTGTATAACGGCCTTGTTTAAAACGTTCCATGAGTCCGTTATAAAATGTTTCTGTTTCCTTTTTTGTTTTTTGTAAGTCTTTAAGTAGAGCGTGACTTGCAATCAAAGCTTCATGTCGAATCGCAATTTCCTGCTCAATTTCTTGTTCTAAATTTTGAATTTTAAGTTCATTCACTTTCAAGTTTGTTTCGGCATCACGGATGGCAGCTTTGATCCCCAAATCCCATAATGGATATGACATTTTTAATTCTGCGGCTATTTGTGGATACATAAAGGATGAAACGCCACGTTGTCTTGCGATAAAGTTTTCTTGTGGAGATAAAAAGTTTTGTCCAATCGAACTATAGGATACAGTTGCTAATAGAGAAGGGTCATCTTCTGCCAATGCTGTATTTAATGCCAGTTTTGCGATTTCTCGTTCTCTTTTTAGGATTAAATAATCAGTTCTATGTGCTAATGCGTATTCAATATCAGCTTTTATATTAATATTCGTTGGTAATGTTTCACTTAAATCGGTAACACCTTCAATGGAAGAAGATGTATCAACATTCAGAATGCGGATCAAATTTCGTTCTGCTTCTATCCGGTCTACTTTTGCCTTTTCAAGTAAGGACTGTGTTTTGAGATAAGCTTGGTTCCATTGGTTTACTTCGAATCCTTCGGAGAGTCCAAGTCCAGTTTTTCGTAGTGTTAATTTCCGGATTTCCTCTGTATTTTTCGAAACTTTCTCATACGTTGCAATGCGGGAATCAACAATACTCAATGACCAATAATCAACGAGTATTTTGACAACAAGTTGAGTTAAGATATTGATGTAGTTTTCCCTGACAAGGAGGGTTTGGTTTTTTAATAACTTCTCTTTTTCTTCTTCGTTTTTACCAAAACTATACTTTAGCAGTTCTTGTGATAGTGTAGCAGAAATCGCACCAGTATACATAGGAGGCGCAGCAAGTAAACTTGCAAAACTAGATGTAGAGGAATCTGGGTTTTCAAATGCGTTTACGTCATAACGAATGGTGCTGATTTCCGTTTTAAAATAAGTTCCAGTTTTGAATTGTTTTTCAATACCCGCAGAAATTTTATCTTGGGAACGAATTGTTCCCGCAAAGATGTTATTTCTGTTAGTGGGGAATAATTGTTTTGCAGACTGGATACTGGCTAGTGCTCTCCAGGAATATTTGGATTCATTTTTCCATTCGGGGCTGTCTGCTTTGACGATTTCCAATTTTGCATTTTGTACGATAGTATTATTTTCAATGACTTGTTCGATTGCTTGGGCAATGGACAAACGCAGTTTTTTCGGGCCTGGCCCTTGAAGAGGTTCCGGAACAACATCACCATTTTCCCACTGGGCAAGTTGCATGCGTTTGATGTCGTCATCAAAGTCGGAATTTGCCAAAATCGGG